>NZ_JBYSWU010000070.1:0-36263 GCF_058781505.1 Paraburkholderia sp. FW306-2-2C-D06C
CTGGAAAACTCGACTTCTCACGCTTTAATGAGCATGCCCGATGAGCCCCGTTACCCACTCCGTTTTCAAAAGAGCCCGTTGATGTTTGTCTCCTCCGCGAATTGCCGCGTCTCTTGTCAGTCCAGCCGCGCCACCACCTCTGCCAACCCGCCGAGGAACCGCTGCCAGCCGTAATTCGCGCCTTGGTAGTTTTGTTCCTGTTCAGGCCGGAAGCCGCTTTGTTCCATGCGCACGAGCACACCGCGCGGGGTCGGCGTGAGTGTCCAGGTGATAACGGTCTTCAGTCCGTTGGCCGCTTCTTCGCCTGACGCGTTCCAGCTATACGCGAGCGTTTCATTCGGCTCGACGACCAGTACTTCGCAGTCCGTCACGCCGTTCCAATGCGCCATCGGCGCGGCGCGGAAGGTGAACTTGTGGCCGACGACCGGCAGAAAATCATTCGCCATCAGCCATTCTTCGATTAGCGGCCCCTGAGTGAGGGCGCGCCAGACTTTCTCCGGCGAATGCGGCATTTCCCGTTCGACGACAACGGAGCGCGTAGCGGCAGGGTTCGTAGTCATTGATCCATCCGTTTCAGTAGCGTTTCGAGGCGATCGAACCGGCCGCGCCAGAAGGCGCCATAAAGACTCATCCAGTCGATCAACGGGGCCAGGCTTTGCGGGTCGGCGGTGTAGTAGACCGAGCGCCCTTGCGGGCGATCGCGCACGAGGCCCGCGAGTTTGAGAATGCCGAGGTGCTTGGAGACCATGGGTTGCGACACGCCCGCTACCTCGGTCAACGCGCGTACGCTTTGCTCGCCGTCACGCGCGAGGCGCTCGAAGATCGCCCGTCGAGTGGGGTCGGCGAGCGCCTTGAAGAGATTGTCGGGATCGGTTTGCATGCTTTAATCATAACCATGTGGTTATTGATTGGTCAACAACGGGCGAACGAACGACGATACGGGCGCTTGCCAGGTGGTTTGCCGCGCAGACCTATTATTTCCAATAAGAAACGAAAGGGTTCGCTGCGACGCGTCGCCGATGCGCCGGCACGGGCAGGCCCGATGGCTGTTCCGTAGCCGTCGTCCGATCTGGCTGACAAAGCTGGAGCGGGCCGTCGGCGTGCTCCGTCGTCCAGCTTCGGGCAAATACCCTTGCCGCCATAAAAACCCGCGTGTATAGTTTCCGAACTTACTCTTGTTTCGCATTGGAAATTAAAGGGATCCTCATGGACGCTTCAACCATCCTCGCCGACCTCGGCATCGCCCGCGCTGCGCAAGCCGGCGACATCGCGGTCCATTCGCCGATTACCGGCGAACTCATCGGCCGCGTGGCCAGCAATACGGTGGCGGAAGTCGACGCGGCCCTCGCTCGGGCGAAAGACGCCTACGCTGCCTGGCGCAACGTGCCGGCGCCGCGCCGCGGCGAACTGGTGCGCCTGCTCGGCAACCGTCTGCGCGAAAGGAAGCAGGCGCTCGGCAGCATCATCACGCTCGAAACCGGCAAGATCCTCCAGGAAGGCATGGGCGAAGTGCAGGAAATGATCGACATCTGCGACTTCGCGGTCGGTCTGTCGCGTCAGTTGTATGGCCTGACCATCGCATCGGAGCGCCCCGGTCATCGGATGGCCGAAACCTGGCACCCCATGGGCACCTGCGTCGTCATTTCGGCGTTCAATTTCCCGGCGGCCGTGTGGTCGTGGAATGCGGCGCTCGCGCTGGTGTGCGGCAACGCAGTGATCTGGAAGCCGTCGGAAAAGACGCCGTTGACCGCGCTCGCCGTCAATCAGATTCTCAACGAGGCGCTGCAGGAATTCGGCGACGCACCGGCCGGCCTGACCGCGCTGATCAACGGCGGCCGCGATGTCGGCGCGAAGCTGGTGGCCGACCCGCGCGCGTCGATCGTCAGCGCGACGGGCAGCACGGGAATGGGCCGTACGGTCGGCGTGGAAGTGGCGAAGCGCTTCGGCCGCTCGCTGCTCGAACTCGGCGGCAACAATGCGGGCATCGTCACGCAAACGGCGGATCACGAACTCGCGATGCGCGGCATCCTGTTCTCGGCGGTCGGCACGGCAGGGCAGCGTTGCACGTCGCTGCGGCGTCTGTTCGTGCACGAGAGCGTCTATGACAAGACCATCGAGCGTCTGAAGCAGCTGTACAGCAAGGTGCCGATCGGCAATCCGCTCGAAAAGGGCACGCTGATGGGGCCGCTGATCGACAAGCAATCGTATGTACGTATGCAGGAAGCGCTGCAACAGGCCACGTCGGAAGGCGGCAAGGTGTTCGGCGGCGAGCGCATTGAGGTTAAGGGTTATGACGGCGGTTATTACGTGCGCCCGGCGATCGTCGAAATGCCGTCGCAAACCTCGGTGGTGTTGAAGGAAACCTTCGCGCCGATTCTTTACGTGTTGCGCTATGCGGATTTCGCGGATGCGGTCGAGGCGAACAATGCGGCCGTGCATGGTTTGTCGTCGTGCGTGTTCACGACCGACCTGCGCGAAGCGGAGCGCTTCCTGTCCGACTCGGGCAGCGATTGCGGTATCGCCAATGTCAACATCGGGCCGAGCGGCGCGGAAATCGGCGGCGCGTTCGGCGGCGAGAAGGAAACCGGCGGCGGACGCGAGTCGGGTTCGGATGCGTGGAAGGCCTACATGCGCCGCGCGACCAACACGGTCAACTACTCGTCGGCTTTGCCGCTCGCGCAGGGCATCGACTTCAATATCGGCTGACAGCGTTCGCTGTATCCGGCAGTGCATAGCGGCGCAATCACGCGCCGCTATGCACTGCATCTTTCAGCAATCCGTTTGCGCCGCCCGCCGTTCGAAGGCGGCTACGCTACTTGTGGAGTAAGACGTGAGTTCCAGAGTTGTGATCGTCGGCGGTGGGGTGATCGGCAGCTCGATCGCGTATTTTTTGCGGCTTGCTGACCCGACGGTCGGCGTCACCGTGATCGAACGCGATCCGACTTACGCGCGCTCGTCGTCGGCGTTATCGGCGGCGTCGATCCGTCAGCAATTCTCCACACCGCTTTCCATTCAGATGTCGCTGTTCGGCATCGAGTTTCTGCGCTCGATCGGCGATCGGCTCGACGTCGACGGCGCGAAACCGTCGATCGATCTGCACGAAGGCGGCTATCTGTTTCTGGCGACGCCCGCCGGCGCGGCGACGCTGCGCGAGAATCACGCGTTGCAACGAAGTCTCGGCGCCGATATCAGTCTTCTCGACAAAGACGCGTTGCAAGCGCGCTTTCCCTGGCTCAATACGGAAGACCTCGTAGCGGGCGCATTTGGCGAAAGCGGCGAAGGCTGGTTCGACGGTTACGGGCTCGTGCAGGCGCTGCGCAAGAAAGCGCAGGCGCTCGGCGCGCGCTATGTCGCGGCCGATGTCACAGCGTTGTATCGCGACGGCAAACGTGTCGCGCAGGTGCAGACCGCGAGCGGCGAAACCTACCCTTGCGACGTGCTGGTGAACGCGGCAGGAGCGTGGTCACGCAAAGTCGCGCAGATGATCGGCATCGACCTTCCTGTGTTCGCGCGCCGCCGCAGTATTTTCAACGTCAGTTCGCCCGCGCGGCTCGAACGTTGTCCGTTGCTGATCGATCCGAGCGGCGTGTATTTTCGTCCCGAAGGCAAATCGTTTATCTGCGGCACCTCGCCTTCAGCGGATAACGATCCCGACGATTTGCCGCTGGACGAAGTCGATCACGCGCTCTTCGACGAAGTGATCTGGCCGACGCTCGCGCACCGCGTGCCGCAATTCGAAGCGCTGCGCGTGCAGAACTGCTGGTCCGGCTATTACGAGTACAACGTCCTCGACCAGAACGCGATCATCGGTTATCACCCGGACGTCGATAACTGCATTTTCGCCAACGGTTTTAGCGGCCATGGTTTGCAGCAAGGCCCGGCAACCGGCCGCGGCGTCAGCGAATTGATTCTGCACGGGCGCTATACGACGCTCGATCTTGGCTCGCTGAGCTTTGCCCGCGTGCTCGAGAACCGGCCGATTGTGGAAAAGAACGTGGTCTAGGCATGCCAGGCGCACTCGGCAGATGATGCGGTAAACGCAATACGTAGTGCGTAGATATCGTTTGCCGCCCACCCCGACGATGGCCACAATCGACGCCGATCTTCCATCGACAGATAAACGGCCCGTCATATGTTCACGTTCAACCCTGCATTCGAAGCGCCGACCGGTTCGCCGATCCGCGAGCTGTTCAAGTATCTGGCGCAACCCGGCATGATCTCGTTTGCCGGCGGCTATCCGGCAAGCGACCTGTTCGACCGCGAAGGGCTCGACGCCGCCGCGTCGCGCGCATCGCAGCAGGCCACGCTCTGCCTGCAATACGGCCCGACCGATGGGCTCGCCGTTCTCAAGGATCAGCTCGCGCAATTGATGACGCGCCGCGGCACCGCCTGCACGCCGCAGGAATTGCTCGTCACGACCGGTTCGCAGCAAGGCTTCGATCTGCTGTTGCGCGTGATGGTCGCCCCGGGCGACGTGGTGCTGGTCGAACAACCGGCTTATCCGGCGACCTTGCAGGCGCTCAAGCTGCAACAGGCCGACGTGGTGACGGTGCCGGTCGATCAGGACGGACTCGACGTCGCCGCGCTCACTGCACTGCTCGAAGCGGGCACGCTGACCCGGCGGCCCAGGCTGCTGTACACGGTGCCCACGTTTGCCAATCCGACCGGCGCGACTTTGTCGCCGGAACGGCGCACGGCGTTACTGAAACTGGCGGCGCGCCACCACTTTCTGATCGTCGAGGACGATCCCTATGGCGATCTGCGTTTCAGCGGCGCGGCGTTGCCGTCGCTGCTCGCGCTCGCCGACCAGGTGCCGGGTTCGCGCGACTGGGTCGTGCATTTTTCGAGTCTGTCGAAGATCGTCGCGCCTGGTTTGCGGGTCGGCTGGATGGTCGCGCATGCGGAGATCTTGCGCCGCTGCGTGGTCGCGAAGCAGACCGTCGACCTGTGCAGTTCGCCGTGGACCCAGGCGATCGCCGCCGAATACCTCGCGAGCGGCGCACTGGAACGTCATCTGCCGCGGATCATCGACGCCTATGCCGTGAAGTGCCGCACGCTGTGCGACGCGCTCGACGCGCACTTGCCCGGCGGCATCGCGTTTCATCGTCCCGCCGGGGGCATGTTCGTGTGGGCGCGGCTGGCGGGCGGGCAGGATGCGTCCGATTATCTGCGCGCCTGTATCGAGCGCAATGTGATGTTCGTGCCGGGTGTCGCGTTCTATAAGGACAATATCGATGCGGCGGCGCTGCGGCTGTCATTCGCGGCTCCCGGCGTGGCCGATATTGAAAGCGGCGTGCAGCGAATGAAACAGGCGCTCAAACTCTTTTGACGGCGGCTCACACGTAATCGCTGCAAAGCGGTAACAGAAATACTTGAAATAGCCCGGCGCGCCATACAGTGCGGCCGGGCTTTTTTATGGATGCGGTTAATCTTATCGATTTGGCATAGGCGCACCAATCGGTTAATGCCGGAGAAGGCCACGCCATACTTGCAGGCTCGACGCGGTTCAAGCACGCGCTCAAACCCGGCACAAACGCATGCCGCTCATACTCGTCACATGCCGTGTTATCTCAAACTGCTGCTTCCAATAGAAGAAGTGGCCGATTGATTAATACGGATCAATGAAAACGCACACAATTCTTTCGTCAAATTCCTGAAATCTGACTGACTGTCAAATGCAGATCGCCGCTGGTTTTCAGCTAAAAATCTCAGGTATCATCCTTGCCTTCGGCGAAGGATTTCGGCGAGTTAATCCTCGCGTCCATCATCGTTAATACCGTCGCATCGAACCAGAAAAAATCAGATGAAGATGTCGCGTAAAAAGATTGCAATCCTGGCGGTCGGTCTTCTGGTCGTGGCCGGCGTGATCATTCAGGCGGTGTGGCGTCCATTTGCGCATCGCAAGGCCGCCGAAACCGGCGAAGTCGTACTCGATATTCATCACCCGGACGCGGTGATCGACAGTGAAGCGCTCTCGCGTCTGCCGCGCGACATTCTGCGCGTGCCGCTGTTGCACGACGTGCTCACGCAAGACTTCGTCGACTATTACGAGTCGGACAATACGCGGCTTTCCGCCGAGGGCGCGCTGCGGCGTCTCGCGTTCGAACATCAGCTCGACTGGCGCGACGAACTGATCCGCCGCGTGTTCGACGAACCGGCGCACGTGCTGCTGTGGCGCTCGCCGGATGGACGCCTCGGCTACTGGGTGATGTCGATGCGCCGCAACGGGCTGGCGAAGCTGCTGCAAGGTCTCGGCAACGTCGCCGCGAGCGACGCGCAGTTGAGCCAGGTCGCCAGGCTGTCCGGCGGCGTGCCGGTCTACGCATTGAAGCTGGCGGTCGGCCGCACGGTATTGTTCGCCACCCAGGACGATCGCGTCGTCGTGCTGTCCGCCCCCGGCGTGCTGCTCGATGCGAAGGGCGGCTTGCTCAGCGAGCGGGCCGACGCGGTTTCGGAAATGCTGTCGTCAGGTCGCGACGACGCGGCGCGTACCTATCAGCTGGACGCGCCGGGCGATGCACCGAAGGGGCATCGGCTGGTGGTGTCGGCGAATTACCTGTCGTTTGGTTATCAGGCGTTCTTCTCCGGCATCGACGCGTTGCGATTCGACTTTTCGCCGAATGGAAGCGCCGCGGCGAACTGGCAAACCGCCGCGCTGATCGAGCCGGGCAAGTTGCCGCAGCATTGGAATAGCGCCGATTTGTGGCGCGCGTTGCCGGCCAACCCGGCGGCGTGCACGAGCTTGCCGGCGGACTGGAAGGAAGCGTCGGGTCTGCTGGGCAAAGTGGCCGACGCGGGTGCGCAAGGCGCGACTGCGGTCGGCGCTCAGCTCGCGGGTCCCGCGGCCGTCTGCTGGTAT
Source organism: Paraburkholderia sp. FW306-2-2C-D06C (assembly GCF_058781505.1). Lineage (NCBI taxonomy): Bacteria > Pseudomonadati > Pseudomonadota > Betaproteobacteria > Burkholderiales > Burkholderiaceae > Paraburkholderia > Paraburkholderia sp. FW306-2-2C-D06C. Next base: position 6,860 of record NZ_JBYSWU010000070.1, read on the forward strand.
GCGAAGTCCACGCTGGTCGCGCCGGTGTTCGTCGCGCGCGTGAAGACGCAGGACGCGGCGAGCCGCGCCGCGCTGAAGGCTGCGCTCGGCAAAACCTTCGGCAACGTGATCGGCGCGTATGAGGCAAAGGCGGCTAAATCCGGCGATGCCGACGCGGACTATCGCCGCCTGCCGGTCACGACGCGCGAGCAAGGCGCCGACGTCACCGTGTGGCAACGTCCGGTCAGCGCGCGTGCGGGTACTGCGCTCTCGAGCAAGGCGGCGTTCGCTTCGCAACTGTCGGCGGAACGCTATTTCCCGGTGACGCTCGCACTGGCGCACGGCTATCTGATCTTCTCTCCCGATGCGCGTCTGGTCGACGATACGCTCGCCGTGCTCGACAAGCGCTATCCGGCGCTCGCCGACACGCTTGCGCCGCAGCGTCTGCCGCGCACGATTCTGACGCTGACGCCTTCGTCAGCGGCTGCGCTGATCGAGCGCGAAGCAGGCGCGGCGTTGCCGGCCGATCAGGAGTCGGTGTTCCGCAACGCGTCGCGCACTCACCTCGTGCCGAAGCTGCATGCGCTCGCGCACTATCCGCCGGTGTCGTTGACGTTGCCGCAGGACTTGCCGGGTTCGACGGGCTGGGTGCCGGTCGAATGGTGGTTCGATCGCGCGAAGGCGGGCGCCGGTGCGGATGCCGGTGGCGCAGCGGGTGTGGCGGCGGGTGGTGCCGATACGCCAGCAGATCAGCCCGGCACCGAGGGCGACTAGGTGCGCTGTCTTCACGTCCCCGGCGTGGCGTTCGCGACGGATGCGCGCGCAAATGCGTACGCGCGTGAACGTGCGCCTGAGCACTCCCCTGGACGCGCGCCCGCAGCAAATGCGGACGCCCGCGCGTACACCATGCCTGCCGCCACTCGTCGCGCGTGGCTCGCGCGTGCCGCCGCAGCGTTCGTCATGGCGAGCCTCGCGCCGTATGCGAACGCGCTCACCAGCACCGCTGCCGCGCCCGATCCCGACGCACTCTCGCCCTGGCAATCGGCGGCATTTCGCGCGTGGTTCGTGCGCATTGTCGATCAGCAGATGCGGCGCGGCCCGACGCCGCGCTGGACGCAACGCGATTGCGCGGGCCTCGTGCGCTTTGCCGTCGGCGAAACCCTCAAGCCGCACGACAGCAAATGGCTGCGCGCGAACGGCATGACCAGTCTCGCGGACACCAGCAGCATGCCGCCCGAATTGCAACTGTCTGCATCGCAACGCACGCTCGCCAATCGCTGGACCCAGCTCGACGGTTCCACCGGCGCGTATGCGTCGGCGATCGCGCTGATTCAACGCAACAGCCGTTTTGTTTCGAAGGACGTCAATCAGGCGCTGCCTGGCGACCTGCTGTTCTTCGACCAGGGCGACGACCAGCATCTGATGATCTGGCTGGATCGCTACATCGCTTATCACACAGGCACCGTTACGCCGACCGATACCGGTCTGCGCGCCGTGGCCGTTTCCGACCTGATGCAATGGAAAGATTCCCGCTGGCAGCCGCTCGACGGCAATCCGAATTTCGTTGGCGTGTTTCGTTTGGACTTTTTGACACCATGACCCGAATGATTTCCGTCACCGCTTCGAGCGGCCGGCTTGGCAACGCGCGGCGTCGCGCGGCTTTCACGTTGGCCGCGCTGCTGACCGCCATGACGCTGGCCGTCGCGCCGGCCTATGCCGACGACGCAGCGGCGAAGGATGACGATGCATCGAGCGCCTCGGCGGATAACAACATCGCCGCGAACCCCACGCTGCGAACCGCGCCGTCGAGCAATTTCGTTTCGCAGAAGGTCGACGGTCAGCCGTTCTTCCTGCTCTCGGATGCGAGCTTCGGCAGCGATCAACTGGCGCAGGTGCGGCTGGAGGCGCCCGGCCGGGAGTTCAAGGATGCGCTGCAAGCGTATGGCGGCGCGGACATCGTCGTGTATCGCGTGCCGAAGCCGCTGGACTTTCTGAAGGCGCAGAAGAATCTGCATCGATTGAACGTCGCGCCGAATTATCAGGGCGAAGGACTGGCGAATACGCTGGCCTATCTCTGGGACCGCTGGTTCACCGAAGCACGCCGTGCGTGGCAGCGCGTGCTCTCGTTCGCGACGCGCAGCAAGGCGACCGAAGCCGCGCCGCAATTCAGGCTCGGCGAGCAGACCGGCAAGCAGACGCAGTTCCAGCCGAACTCGCAGTTCGCGCCGCTCAAGGGCTACGATCCGGTCGCGCGCTTTCGCTATCCGATCTGGGACGCCAAGGTGATTCAGCCGCCGAAGGGCGTGAATCTCGAAGGCAGCAGCAGCAACTTTATCGAGGCGAGTTCGGGCAACGTGATGATTCCGGTCGGCAAGCTGCCGCCAGGGCTGTATATCGTCGAGGCGATGATCGGCAACTATCGCGCGCACACGCTGCTGTTCGTGTCGGATACGGTCGCGGTCGTGAAGGCGGCGTCGAGCGGGATGCTGGTGTGGACCACGCGGCGCGATAACGGCAAGCCGGTCGCGAGCACCGAAGTGAACTGGACCGACGGCGTCGGCGTGCTGCAAAGCGGCATCACCGGCGGCGACGGCGCACTCGTTCTGCAACACGTGAGCCCCGAGCGCAGCTACGTGCTCGGCGTCGATCCGCAAGGCGGCGTGTTCGTGTCGGAGAATTTCTATTACGACAGCGAGATCTACAACACGAAGATCTACGCGGTCACCGACCGCCCGATGTACCGTCCGGGCGACGCGGTGCATGTGAAGTTCATCGGCCGCACGTTCCAGAACGCGACGCAATCGTCCGCGCCGGCCGATGCCGATATCAAGCTCGACGTGCTCGATCCGAACGGCGCACCGGTCGCCAGCAACAAGGTGCATTTCGCGTCCGGGACTGGCGCGGACACGTCGTTCACGCTTCCCGCCGATGCCACCGCCGGCGGTTACACGCTGCGCTTCGATTACAACGGCGATGTATACGGCAGCGCATTTCGCGTCGCCGAATATGTGAAGCCGCATTTCGACGTCAATCTGTCGATGGACAAAGCCGACTATGCGACCGGCGAGCCGCTGAAGGGCAAGATCCAGTTGCGCTATCCGGACGGCAAGCCGGTGCGAGACAGCAAGATTTCGGTCACGCTGCGCGCGCAGAAAGTGACCATTGTCGACGGCGAATTGCGTTATGCGGGTCTGTTTCCGGTCAAGCTGGAGCAGCAGGAACTGAAGACCGACAGCGACGGCAACGCGAGTCTCACGCTGCCCGCCGCCAAAGAGCCGAGCCGCTATGCGTTGACCTTGTTCGCTCAGGACGGCGCAGCCTACAAGGTGCGCGTAACGCGTGAAGTGCTGATCGCGCGCGGCGCGACGCCTTATCGTTTGTCGACGGCGAAGTCGTTTTCGCAGCCGAAGGAAACGGTCAGCTTCGATCTGCAAGCGCTCGGCACGCTCGACCCAGCGTCGCGTGCACCGGCCAAGTGGGAATGGACCCGCCTCGAGTCGCAGACGCATGGCGAAGGCGCGCTCAAAGCTTCGGCCACGGGCGGCAAGCTGTCGTTCCCGGTGCAATTCGACCAACCGGGTTCGTACATGCTGTCGGTCAAGGACGACACGGGCAATCTGCTCGCCGCCGCAAGCCATTGGGTAGCGGGCGACGGCGTGAAGGCGATTCCAGGCAGCGTCGAGATCGTGTTCGATCGCGACAAGTACAGGATCGGCGACACCGCCGAAGCGCTGATCACTTTCCCGATGCCGGTGGACGATGCGCTGCTGACTCTGGAGCGCGACAACGTCGAACGCCGCGCGTTGCTCACGGCGGGCGGCGACTGGCTGCAACTGCAACGCGTCGCGCCGTCGCAATGGAAGGCGCGTATCAAGGTCGGCGAAAATTTTGCGCCGAACATGACGTTCTCGGTGCTGTACGTGCATGCCGGCGAATACGTGTTCCAGAACGCGGGCATCGTGGTCGCGCAGCCGCAGATCGAACTGAATGCGAAGAGCGACAAGCCGGTGTACGGTCCGGGCGATACCGTCACGCTGAACTTCGACAGCACGCTGAACGGCAAGCCGGAAGCGGCGAATCTGACCGTCAGCGTGGTGGATGAAATGGTCTACGTGTTGCAGCCGGAAATCGCGCCTAACATCGTCGACTTTTTCTATCACCCGCGGCGCAACAACGTGCGGACGTCGTCGAGTTTGTCGTTCATTACCTACGACCTCGCGCGCTCGCCGTTGAAGGGCGCGCCGGGCGGCCCGCAACGCGCGAACTACAACGAACGCGGCGTGAAGGTGCTCGAACGGCCGCGTCGCGACGACCAGGACACGGCCGCGTGGGAAGGCAATCTGAAGACCGACGCCAACGGTCACGCCACGATGACCTTCAGGATGCCGGACTCGCTGGCGCGCTGGCGCGTCACCGTGCGCGCGGCGGCGTCCGACGGCATGGTGGGTCAGCGCACCGCGTATGTGCGTTCGGACAAGGCGCTGTATCTGAAATGGAGCGGGCCGTCGCATTTCCGCGTCAACGATCAGCCGGCCATCGACATGATCGCGTTCAATCAGACCGGCGCGGACATGGACGCCGAGTGGGCGGTCGACGGCGGAGGTTTGTCGTTGAATCAGAAGGTCACGCTCAAGCGCGGCGCGAATTATCTGCGTCTGCCGACCGGCGCGCTGAAGGCCGGCGTGATCAACGCGACGCTGCGCCGCGCGGGTAAGGATGTGGATCGTTTGCAGACCACCATCCATCTCGATGCGAGCGGCTGGCTCGATCTGCATCAGAACACCGTTGCGCTCGACGGTTCGAACAAGCCGCTCAATCTGCCGCAAGACGCGCAGGACGTCAGCGTGCGTTTTGTCGGCAGCGCGTCGAGCGCGTTCGCGCGCGTCGCCGACGATCTGATCAACTATCCGTACGGTTGCGCCGAGCAGACCTCGAGCCGTCTGATTCCGCTCGCGCTCGCACACGACGCCATCGGCCGCGGCGACAACGCCAGTTCGACGCAAGGGCTCGAAGCGCTGCTGCGCAATCAGCGGCAGCGTCTCGCGATGCTGGCGGGCGTCGGCGGCACGTTCGGCTGGTGGGGCGATACGACCGGCGGCAGTGCGCTGATTACCGCTTACGCGTATTACGCGGATTGGCTCGCGAGCCGCAGCCTCGGCATTTCGCTGCCCGCCGACAACTGGCAGCACGCGATGGACGTGTATCGCGATGCGGGCGCGAAGGAGCCGCTGCTGCACCGCGCGCTGGCGCTGTGGCTGATGCAGCAGATGGGCTTGCCGGTCGCGACGCCGGTATCGGGTGTCGCGGGCGACTTGCTGAGCGACGCGGCGGCGTCGGGTAATGCGGCGGCGCCTGGTGGCACGTATGGCGCGTCGGACAGCATCGTGTTCGCGCAAGCGGACTCGCCGCGCGGCAAGCACGTGGCGACGCTGCTGATCGCCAGCATGGCGCGCGGTGCGGGCGCTCAACTGCCGGATGGGTTCGATGCGGCGGCGAGCGCCGCGCGCGTCGCATTGGTCAACGATCCCGCGCCACTCGTGCAAAGCCTGTTGTACATGACGGCTGGAGAGGGTGGCGCAGCGGTCGATGCATCGGCCCTGCTCGCGAAAAGCAGCGCCGATTATCCGACGCTCGATCGCGCGCTGACGCTGCTGTGGCTGCGCAATGCGCTCGGCGGTGACGTGGCGGCTGGCTCGCTGCCGTCGTTGCAAGGCGCCGGCTGGACACGCGCCGCGACGCCGACCGGCGCGCCGCTCTGGAAGTGGACCGGCGCGGCGCGCCCCGGAGGAAGCACCCTCGGGGGATTGCCTGCGACGCTCGATGCCGGCGCGGCGCGTACGGATGTCAACGCGCTGGTCTCGTTCCGCAGTCATGCGAGCGAGGATAGCCGGCTGAACATCACAGTCGCGCGTCGATTCTACAAACTGGAGCCGCTCGAAGTGAAGGTGAAGGCCGATCCGAAGAAGGGCGACACTGAATCCCAGTTGGGCCGCTCGGCGTTCACCGCGCGTCTCGTGAAGCAGGGCGACGCGATCGACAGCAATGCGCTGTACGTCGACGAAGTCACGCTCACGCCGCGCTCGGGCAACGCATACCACTACGGGCTGCTCGATGTGCCGCTGCCGCCGGGCGGCAATGTCGAAGCGACCAGCTGGGGCGTCTCGATCGACGGATTGCCGGGTGAGAAGGAAGGCGCCAGCGGTCCGCAGCCGTTCCAACGCGCGGCATCGTATGAGATGGGCGAACTGGCTTATCACCAGCCGGTGCCCTTGCTCGATCGGCCGGTGACGCTGCGGCAACTGGTGCGCTTCGCGTTGCCGGGCACGTTCGCGTTGCCGCCGGCGCGCTACTTCCGCATGTATCAGCCGGACGCGAAGGCGTTCGAAGGCGGCAAGAGCGATCGCGTGACGACGCTGCGCATCGAGTAAGCGAGACCGCCATGTTCCCTGTTCTCCGGCGCACTCGCGATCGTCTGGCCGCCACGCTGCGGATCGCGCTCGCCGTGAGCGTGGGCTGTGCGTCGATCGGCGCGGCGGCGCAGAACGCGGAGGGCGCCCAGGCGCCGGCGGCGTCGTCCGCGCAGACGCTGCGGTTTGCGTGGCTGCGCGACGCTCAGGCCCAACTCTGGCAGGTCAATGCCGATGGCGCGCTCGACGGCGTCTCGCCGCAATCCGGACGGCCGCTGCCCGCGTCTTTGGAGACGCCGCTCGGCAGCGTGTGGAAGCTGTTCGTCTACGGTTATCTCGTGGACCGCAACATCGCCGCGCCGGATTACACCTGCAGCGGCGGCGATCCTGAAGAGGTGTACTGCTGCATGACGGGCGGCCACGTCGACCGTGAACACGCGCTGGTGCAATCGTGCGGCCGTTTTTTCGAACCCGCGCGTTTGCAACTCGATCCCGCCGACTGGCGCAAGTATTGGACCGCCGCGCATGCGCCCGTCTGGCTGCGCGACCTTCACGCGATGACGCCCACGCGCCGCGTGCCGGTCACCGAACTGCTGGCCGCGTTGCAGGCGATGCCGGCACGGCCGCGCGAAGCGGCGGCGAGCACGCTGGTGTCGGTACTGACGAGCGGACGCGGCGAGGGCACCGTGTCGCTATACGGCAGCGTGCTGCGCGCCAAGACGTGGACGATGCCGGACCCGGCGCGGCCCGGCGCATCGATCGGCGGCGCGGCAGGCTGGCTTGCCGACGGCACGCCGGTGTGGCTCGGCGGTTCAGGCGGCAGCGCGCGCGTGCTGGCAGCCGCCGCGCCGCGTATCGCGCCGCTGCTCACGCAAGTCAACGTACCGGACGACGCCGCCTGCGTCCTGGTCGATTTCTTCACCCGCTATCCGATTCGCCAGGTGCTCGGCGACAAGGGTTCGGCCGCGGTGCCGGATGGTCCGTTGCGTGGCAGCATCCGGATCGGCTTCGTCAACGGCAACTGGGCGCGCGTGGAAAGCCGCGGCGAATTGATGCTCGATCGCGACGACAAGGGCGCGCCGCAACTGATCGGCCGCTTCGGTATGAACGACTATGTCGCGCGCGTGGTCGAGCGCGAGGGTGATACGAGCCAGCCGGAAGCGGCCAAGGCTTTGGCCGTGGCGGCGCGCACGTACGTCGTGCAGCACGGCAATCACGACCACGGCTGCCTGCGTATCGACGACAGCAGCAGCACGCAACGCGTCCTGCCGCGCGAGCCGACCGCCGCCGCACGCAGCGCTGCCGATCTGACCGACGCGCTCGTGCTGACCGGCGTGTCCGTCCAGTATCACCACGACAAGGCCGCACCGGGCCAGATGAGCTGGCTGGCCGCCAAGGCCTTGGCGCAAAACGGCCTGAGCTTCGATGCGATCCTCGCGCGCAACTGGCCGCAAGCGACGTTGACTTCGTTCCAGAGTCCTTTGTCCGGCGATTGCATCGCGGTGGCCGGCGCGCGTGAATGGCTGCAACGCAACACGCCGTTGTGGGCGCGCCGCATGGACGGCGCAGCGGGTTACGAAACCCCCGATCTGCCGGCCGTGTGCGCGGTACGGGAAGGGCGGCCGTACGCGGACGCGCAGCGCAATCGCGTGTACGTGTACCGGCTGCAAACCGAAGAGGACCGCATCGCGCTTGCGCATGAGTACATACACCTCGCGTTCCAGCATCATCCGCGCGGCGTCGACGAGGCGTTTGTCGAACGCACCGCGCGCACCTTGATCCGTACCGACAATTCGATCCCATGAAACACGCCTCGGCTTCGACTTCATCTTTGTTCTGCTTGCCGCTGTCCGTGCGTGCCGTTGGCGTTCGCGCGGCGTTTGCGGTTGTGTCTGCGTCTGCGTTTGCTCTGACCGCGGCTGTGCTGGCGGCCAGCGCGGCGACGAGCGCGCATGCCGCCGGTGCGGATGGCGCCGTCGCCGATCTGACCGGCGCATTCGGCGGCTGGCGTCACAGCGGGTTGACCAAGGAAGGTGAGCACTTCGTCGCGGCGTACCCGCGTCCGCCGGTCGATCGCGGCGCGCAGCGCTATCGCACGCTGATCGAAGGGCGCCTCAAGCACATCGACAAACATGCGCGCAAGCCGCCGACGCTGGTCGTCAACGGTAATCCGACGCCGCTCTATACCGACAACGAAGGCTCGTTCGCGCGTCCGTGGGCTTTCGGCGCGGGCTCGAACAGCATCGAGCTGATTTCCGCCGACGGCAAGCAGCGCCAGCGCGTGCAGTTCTACGAGGCTGACCGCAGCAAGCCGCAGGCGAAGTTGCGCGCGATCGTCACGTGGGACGATCCGAAGGCGCAGGTCGATCTGCATGTGATTACGCCGGGTGGGTTGCATGCCTTCTTCGCCCATCCGACGCTCGAAGACGGCAGCGGTTTCGACGTCGATTCCGTGGATGGCGCCGGGCCGGGGATTTTTTCGTCGGCGGCGCCCGAGCACGGCACGTGGCTGTTCTTTCTGAATTACTGGGGCAACTTCGATTCGACCGGCTACAACTTCGACGCCGCCGCGCATGAGCGCGACGTGATTACCGCAACGCTGACGCTGGTGTTCAACGAAAATACGCCGAATGAACGGCGCGAAACAAGGGTCGTGCCGCTGCGCAAGATCGGCGACCTGATGCTCGTGAAGAGCGAGCGACTCTGAAAGCGGGATGGGAGCAGTGACGATGAAGGTCAAGACGACGCGGTGGATGAAAGCTGGCTGGACGTTGCTCGTCGTCGCCTGTTTGCAGGCCACGCTGCACGTACAGTCGGCGCGGGCAAGCGATATCGACTTCGCCGCACCGCTGAACGGCTGGCGCAACACCAGCGGCGACAGCGAGCGTTATACGCAGGACGTGCACTACCCGGCGGTGTCGGTCTCGACGCCGGAAGGTCAGTCGAAGTTCGCGCTGATCGAAGGGCACATCCGCAATGCGCCGAAGAAGAAGGGCACCACGGTGGGCACGCTGGTGGTCGACGGTACGCCGTTGCCGCAGCGTGTGGAGGAAGACGGCAAGTTTTCGCGGCCGTACGCGTTTCCTTCCGGCAGCAACAGCGTCGAATTGCGCGCGCCGGATGGCGCCCGCAAGCGTGTGCAGTTCTACGACGCGTACAGGGGCAAGACGCAGCCGAAACTGCGGATCGTGCTTGCGTGGGACACCGACGGCACCGACCTCGATTTGCATGTCGTATCGCCCGATGGCGTGCACACGTGGTACGGAGATCGCGTTGCGCCGAATGGCGGCGCGCTCGACGTGGATGTGACTACCGGATATGGACCGGAGATCTATTCATCGGCTGCGCCGTTGCATGGCACGTATCTGGTTTATGTGAACTACTACGGTAACGGGAATAGCGGCGCCGACATGACCGTCGCACAGGTCACTATCATCACGAATGAAAATACGCCGAATGAAAAGAGCGAGACGATTCGGGCGCCAATGCGGAAGGCGGGCGAGCTGACGCTCGTGAAGACGTTTGTCCTGCCTTAAGGCGTCGCTCCGCTCCACTTGGCCCACTTGGCCAGCAGACTCGCTGCGATCCGATCAGCCGACTCGCTGCGGGCAGAGGGTGGAATCTGAATGCGTTCAATCACTTGCGTGACTCGTGCTCAGGATATCCACAGGCTTGCGAACAATTTCTGTTGATAAGCGTGATCGGTCGGGATGGGCCTTCCCACAGAGTGTGGAAAAGGCGCTGCAAGGGGCTTCTTTTGTCGTGCTCGCAGGCCGAATTGCGAATCGCGCGCACGGCGCGTCATTGCTGGGCGATCAAGGACTTGGATGACGAGTCCGCAGGATATCCACAGGCTTGCGAACAATTTCTGTGGACAAAATGGAAGGTGGTTTTTTGCCCCCTATCCGATTCTCAAATGCCGCAGCAGCGAAAACCCGTGCAACCACACATGCTCGCCGACAAACCACGCTGCTACCCACGAAGCGGCGACGACAATCAGATCGCAATGCCCGCTATTCCAGAGATTCAGCGAATGACGTCCGGCAATCCAGGGCACACCTAGCGGGTTCGGCCAATCAGCAAGCAAATGCATCAACCCGCCGCAGGCAAACCCGAATGCTGGAGCGGCATAAACTGAATGCCCGAGCCAGTGATAAGAAAAAGCCAGCAGCGCCAGCCAGCCAATCCCCCAATGCGTCAGCGTGCGATGCGTAATCCACAGCCGCCGCGCCCGCGACCACCAGGCCACTTCGAGCCAATCAGGCGCCGTGCTTCCCGCCACGCCGGCGATGAAACTCAACAGCACGCCTGTATGAAACGAACCGCCGCCACCGGTGCGCGCGACAACAACCGCGGCGATGACGCCAGCCGCAAAACCCGTCGCGTGATGTGCTTTGTTGGATGCCATCGAAGGTCGCGACGCAACGCGCCGCATGAAAGACAAAGGGCGGCTATGTTCGCAGATGCGCGCGTAAAAAAATAGCCGAAGCGTGACTTCAAAAAAATCACGTTCCGGCGTGGCGGCGAATTACGGACAGCACGACAAAACAGCGCTACAAAACGGCCCGGCAAAAAACTCAGGTCGCGCAGCGCGCAATATCGAAGCGCATTTCCGGTTCCGGCGGATCGTCCGGCGCGTTCGCCGGATGCATCACCTTGATGACTGAGCCGGCGTTCGACGGCGTCAGCGTGACGAAATACGAGTTGTTCGAATCCGAGCCGACCGCGATTTCAGTCGCGCCGCCGACGCGCGACATGCGCACGCGCGACAAGCGGTCCTGGAGGCAATCGGCGATATCGGCAGGCGCGCGCTGCGAAGAGACATACATCATCGGCTGGGATGCGTCGCGGGCGGTGGGGCCGCCGGAAGAACCGCAGGCGGCGAGCAGAACAACGGGAGCAAGCAGGAGGAGTCTTTTCATGATCAGATCGTCGGCGTCCCCGGTCATGCGCGGGAACTTGGGGCGCGGGCGAAGCGCGACGAGATTGACCGTAACGCCATGCTTCGCGACGAAGCCGCCGTTCAGCCGCAGCGACGTCGCGGCGAGGAAGGCAGCCGCGCCCAGTATACCTATCGCGTGCTGACGCCGTCACTACCACTACGTCGAAATGTAAGTCCCATGAAAAAACCCGCGCATGATCGTGTCACGCGCGGGTTGGATTGCAGGCCGGATCGGTATATCCGGCCTGCACGTACCACTAGAAAAACTTAGAAACGGTGACGCAGGCCGACAGCCGCGGCAACCTGGTTGCCGGTCGACGACGGTGCCAGCGTGTTGATCGCCGCGACGTTCGCGCCGAAGTTGCCGAGCTGGCCCGATGCGTGCTGGTACACGCCTTCCAGGTACACGTCGGTGCGCTTGCTCAGCGAGTAGTCGCCTTGCAGCGAGACGGTGTGCCACTTCGGATCGCCCGAACCGTTCGAACCCGACATCTTGCCGTCGGTGAACGTGTAAGACGCCGCGAGGCTCAGTGCCGGCGTCAGCGCATAACGGCCGTTCAGCTCGTAGTTGTCCAGGTGCAGGTTCGTGCCCGCCACGCCAGGCAGCGTCGTGCCGCCGACGTCCACGCCGGTGATGCCGTCCAGTTGCGTATGCGTGTACACGAAGCCGGCGGTTGCCGGGCCATACGAGTAGTTGATGCCCGCGCCGAACGTGCGTTGCAGGTTGGCCGCGACAGCCGCGGTGCCGTCGCCTTGCGACACGGCGCCGCTCAGGTTGGAGCTGCCCGACTTGTTCAGTTGCAGGTAAGCGGCAGCAACGCTCAACGGGCCGTTGTCATACGAAGCGCCGGCGCTCCATGCGCGGTTGTTCGAGAACTGGCCGGCCGAGTTGCTGAAGCCATACAAGCCGCCGAACTTGAGGCCGGCGTAATTCGCGCTCGTGTACTTCACGGCGTTCTTGATCGAGAACGAGTTGTCGAGATTGTCGTTGTCGAACGGGTGAGCGGCCAGATTGTTGCCGTAGCCCGCGCCCGCTTCAGACAGCGGCGCGAGGAAGTCGACCACGGAGTCGTACTGACGGCCGAGCGTCAGCGCACCGTACTGGTCGCTCTTCAAACCGACGAAGGCCTGACGATTGAACATCGTGCTGCTTTCCGAGAACTGGCCGTTATTCAGGTTGAAGCCGTTCTCCAACGTGAAGATCGCGTGCAGACCGCCGCCGAGGTCTTCACTGCCGCGCAGGCCGAAATAGGTGTTCGACACCGAGCCGCTGCCTTGCTGCCAGTTGCTGTGGCCGCCCTGGTTGTTCGAGTAGACGAGACCGGCGTCCAGCGTGCCGTACAACGTGACGCTGCTTTGTGCGTGCGCGGTGACCGCAAACGCGCCCATGATGCCCGCGACGATGAGGGTTTTTTTCATGTTTCATAACTCCGAGACAGTGCATTAGAGAATCGCATTCCAGCGCTCACCGCCGATCCCGCGGGCAGCCTGACGATCCGCTGCGAAGTGTATTCCTGCTATTCATATATTTACGCGCATCCGGCACAACAGTGAATTCACGATTCCGTAATAGCGAATCTGAATGGTGCAAGTGCGGATAAATAAAGAAAAAATATTTTTGAGACGAGATTAGTGGTTGGCTTGTCAATATGTCCGGTGTTGTTCGCTCACGACGGCCTTGCTGGGCTTTGGTCTGCGTGGATTGTCGCGTAATATTTCGCAATATGCGATTCCCCCATTTTTCTGCAATGCACTCTTCCAGTTCGTGAGGTCTTTCTCTGCGGAATCCGGTTCTACAATTCATTTCACCCTTTGACCAAGGGTGTCTTTTTCATCTTTTTATACGCGGCTTCCGGGTCGCGTTTTTTTCGCCTTTTTATAATGGATTTATAAATTCCCGCAAAAAAGTGAAATGGATTATTTCGATTAACGGTGTTCCCGTCTGGACTTGTCCGTTCGTCATAGCGCCGCGTCTGGCGGGTGCGAGGCGGGTAGAATCGCATGCTCGAGATGTGTTTTAGCCCCGCGACCGTGAGTGAACCTGTAATGACCGATACACCCCTTCCATCGTCCGATACCGCTGCCGATTCCACGACGGAAGGCTCGTCTGAAACGCCCGAAACCCTGCACGAAGCGCGTCTGTGGCGCGACGACGGCTGGACCGCGCGCGTCATCAAGAACGAGGACGACGAAGGCTGGGCCGTCGAAATGATCAAGGACGGCGAAGCGGAGCCGGCGCTCGTCGGCCCGTGGACCATGGGCCGCAACAAGAAGGATCCGAAGCCGCTCGATACGTCGGCATTCAACACGCTGGTGAAAACCGCGTCGGAAGTGCTGCGCCGCCATGAACAGCAATTGCGTGCGCAGTTGCATAAAGAGGTGAGCGTGGCGAGCGCCAACGGCGAAGACGAACTCGACATCACGCTGGATATCGTTCCCGACGAAGACGAGCCGTACGCGCTGCTGACCGCGCTCGACGCCTTCGGCGAACAGCTCGCGCAAGTGCAGGTCGCGCCGAACTTCAAGCTCAGCAAGGCGAGCGCCGCTGCGTGGGTCGAAAACGAGTTCCGCCGGCCGGGCTGATCCGGCGTGGCCAAGGTCAAATCGACGCTCGCTCCGCTGGCGCGCGCGAACTATAAGGACCGGTTCGGCGTGTCGGTGGGTTGTCGGTGGGTTATCCGATGGCGGATCCGCCGCCCCTCAACTCCGCTTGCAGAAAATCGCCGTCACGAGCGGCGCCACGTGATGCACGAGCGCCGTGCTGCCGGCCCCGGCGATCGCGTCCTGCACCTTGGACTCGCCGCCGAACACCACCACGCCGTAAGCGGATTGCGCGACAGGTTCGCCATCTCCGATGCGAAACATCGGGTCGTCTTTCTCGTAGCCGACCACCGCGAACACGCGAAAGCCAAACGCGGTCAGCTCGGCGCCCTGGGCCGGCGAAAACGCGTTGATCGAATTGCTCTCCACCCGCATCGGCTTCGGATCGATCATCTGTTGCTGCGCGAGGTCGGCGATGAACTGGTGGCCGCTTTCATTGCACATCAGCGGAGCATCGAGCGTGGCGGCATGGCTCGCTAGCGGCAGCGCCGCAGCGGACAGCGCAAGGACTACAGAAGAAAAGAAGCGTTTCATAGGCGTGAATGGCGACCCGTATTCGATGTGTGTGTTCGCAACGGGCGGCGGCTATTGGACGAGACCCGAGAGACGTTGCGCATCGAAGTAATGCGGTGTAACAGGCGCAACTGGATTCGCACTTTATCTCGATTCGGCAAATCTTGCTCTGGCGCGGTCACGCGGCGGTAACGAATGGACCTCGGAGAAACTTGCAGTAAGAAAGCAATCTTTCACGATCCCGTATATATTTCCGGGTCGTGAATTTCCCGTTCCTCAATCATTGCCGCTGTAATGTGCGCGGAATTGCATCGTGACGCCGGGGGGTATGCCGGCTCACGATCGCCTCTGAAGTCCCTGCTTTTCCCTTCCCGGACATCCCGCTCGACAACATATGTTGTCGATGCAATGCGATAATCGCCGCTTTACGCCGACGGCCTAGCACGCCGTCGTCCTGCCAATGCCTCTTGCTTTAGGCACTTTCATCGTTCCGCTGATCGTCGCGTGCGCGATGTTCATGGAAAACGTGGACGGCACGGTCATCGTGACGTCGCTTCCGGTTCTGGCGCGCGATCTCGGCCAGGATCCCATTACCCTCAAGCTGGCCGTGACGGCTTATGTCATCGGTCTCGGCGTCTTCATTCCAATCTGCGGCTGGGTGGCGGACCGCTTCGGTTCTCGCACGGTGTTTCGCACGGCAATCGGCATTTTCATGGCCGGCTCGCTGATGTGCGCGGCTTCCACTTCGCTCGGCACCTTCGTGGTTGCGCGCTTCGTGCAAGGCATCGGCGGCGCGATGATGGTGCCCGTGGGGCGCATCATCATTTTCCGTTCGGTGCCGAAGTCGGACTTCATTCGAGCGGTCAACTATCTGACGGTACCCGCGCTGCTCGGGCCGGTGGTCGGGCCGCCGCTCGGCGGCTTTATCACGACGTATCTGCACTGGCGCCTGATCTTCTTCATCAACATTCCCATTGGCCTGCTGGGCATCTGGCTCGCGAACAAGCACATCGCCAACGTGCGCGAGGCGCATCCTGGGCGGCTCGACTGGACCGGGTTTGTGCTGTCCGCGAGCGGGGCGTCGCTGTTCATGCTGGGGTTGTCGCTGGTGGGCGGCGAGCTGGTGTCGAACACGGTGTCGTTTAGCATGTGCGCGTTCGGCGTGGTGCTGCTGCTGATTTACGCGCTGTACGCGAGCCGTGTCGAATTGCCGGTGCTCGACCTGCGGCTGCTGCGCATTCCGAGTTTTCACGCGAGCGTGGCCGGCGGTTCGCTGTTTCGCATCGGGCTCGGCGCGGTGCCGTTTCTGTTGCCGCTCGCGTTGCAGGAAGGCTTGGGCATGACCGCGTTCGTGTCAGGGTCGATCACGTGTGCGTCCGCGTTCGGGTCGATCTTCATGAAGGCGGCCGCGTCGCGTATTCTCGGCCGGTTCGGTTTCCGCACGGTGCTGATGTTCAATGCGGGCTGCGCCGGGTTGGTTATTGCGGGGTACGGACTGTTCTTTCCCGGCACACCGCATTGGCTGATCTGGTGTGTGGTGCTGTTCGGCGGCTTCTTTCCGTCGTTGCAGTTCACGTCGTTGAACACCCTCGCGTATGCGGATATTCCGAGCCGCGACGTCGGCCGCGCGACGAGCGTCGCGAGCGTGATCCAGCAGATTTCGCTGGGGCTCGGCGTGACGATTGCCGGCATCGTGCTGCAAATCTCGCATAACGTACAGGGTCATTCGACCATCGTCTTCTCCGATTTCTGGCCGGCGTTCCTCGTGGTCGGCCTGTTCTCGTTCCTGTCGATTCCGGTGACGGCGCGTTTGCCGCATGGCAGCGGCGATGAAATCGCGCGCGGCGGCAGAGGGCGAGGCTGATTGCGGCGCTCGTACCGCGCCCGATAGCGTTGAATGCGCGCCGCGTGCGACGCCGGTTTGAGCCGTTGCCCGCCGCGCAATTCGTCGCCGTTCATCGTGATTGAACGACACTGAGCGACGCGATTTTTGTGTGCCGCAACCCGCACCAATTGTGTGCGACGGCCTGGCCAATGCCAGATCGGCATGTTATAAGCCCAAGGCAGCGGTTCCCATTGTCACAAGAGCAATGTCATGGAGGAGATTCAATGAGGTTGTTTCACAACGCTAAAGCGTCCGCGAGCGGACTCGCGCTGGTCGCACTCGTTGCCGTTTCGGCAGGCTTTCTGGAAGCCACGCCCGCTTACGCCAAACCGCCCGCAAAAGCGCAACCGGCCGTTCTTACCGCTTCCGCCATTGCGGTCGCCGACAAGTACAGCGCCGACGCCGCCGAGCAGATCTTCAAGGAAGGCGGCAATGCCGTCGATGCGGCAGTCGCGATTGCCTTCACCCTTGCCGTGACGTATCCGGAAGCGGGCAATATCGGCGGCGGCGGTTTCATGACGCTCTATGTCGACGGCAAGCCGTACTTCCTCGACTATCGTGAGCGTGCGCCGCTCGCAGCCACCAGGAACATGTATCTCGACGACAAGGGCGAAGTCGTCAAGGGCATGAGCCTGTTCGGCTATCGCGCGGTCGGCGTGCCGGGCACCGTCGACGGCATGTGGCAGGCGCAACGCCGCTTCGGCAAGCTCAAGTGGAAGCAGGTGCTGGCGCCGGCGATTCACTATGCGCGCGACGGCTTCGAAGTCAGCGAGCAGTTGCAGCAGCGCCGCGACGCGGCGGCGAAAGACTTTGCGGGCAAGACCAACTTCGATACCTACTTCGGCGATCTGAAGCAGGGCGTCAACTTCAAGCAACCCGATCTCGCTTCGGTGCTCACGCGCATTTCGGATCAAGGCGCGAAAGACTTCTACAGCGGCAAGACGGCCGATCTGATCGCAGCTTCCATGCGCGGTCACGGCCTGATTACGAAGGCTGATTTGCAGCAGTACAAGGCGGTGTGGCGTCAGCCGATCCAGGCGGACTGGAACGGTTATCACGTGATTACCGCTCCGCCGCCGAGCTCGGGCGGCATCGGTCTCGTGCAATTGCTGAAAATGAAGGCCGATATTGCGCCCGACTTCAAGGACGTCAAGCTCAATTCTCCGCAATACGTGCATCTGATCGCGGAAATCGAAAAGCGTGTGTTCGCCGACCGCGCGCAGTATCTCGGCGATCCTGACTTCTACAAGGTGCCGATCGCGCAATTGACCGACGACGCCTACATCGCCAAGCGTGCCGGCGAAGTCAATCCGAACGCGCCTACGGACACGAAGAGCATTCAGGCCGGCCTCGGCACGTCGATGCCGGAAAAGGCGGAAACCACGCACTTCTCGGTGATCGACAAGTGGGGTAACGCGGTGTCGAACACATACACCATCAACGGCTACTTCGGCTCGGGCGTGGTGGCGGACCGTACTGGCATCGTGCTGAACGACGAGATGGACGACTTCTCCGCCAAGCCGGGTGTCGCCAATATGTTCGGCGTGGTGGGCAGCGACGCGAATTCGATCGAACCGAAAAAGCGCCCGTTGTCGTCGATGAGCCCGACCATCCTGACCAAGGACGGCAAGGTGTCGCTCGTGATCGGCACGCCTGGCGGGTCGCGCATCTTCACGTCGATCTTCCAGGTGATCAACAACATTTACGACTTCAACATGCCGTTGCAGGAAGCCGTCGGCGCGATGCGCTTCCATCATCAGCTGTTGCCGCCGAACACGATCTTCTGGGAGCCGTACAAGCCGATCGAAGGCGAACTCGCCAAGCAGATCGAAGCCAAGGGCTATGCGCTGAAGGGGCAGGATTTCAGCGGCGACATCCAGGCGATCAAGGTCAACGGCGATACGCCGGAAGCCGCGGCCGATCCGCGCGGCCGTGGCGTGACGCGCGTGATCCAGTAAGCGTTTGATCCAGGTCGGGCGGTGCGTCGTGGTGACGTGCCGGCCACAGCAGGAAAAAAGGCCTCGCGCGAATTATCGCGCGAGGCCTTTTTCATACCGGCGGGAAGCCGCTCGAATCAGCTGCTCTGCTCGACCGGCGTCAGTGTCAATTCGAGCCGTTGCGCACCGCGCAAAATCGTTACGTTGACGGGTTTGTCGATGCGCGACGCATCGAGCGTGCGTTGCAGGCTATCGACGTCATGCACCGCGAGCGCGTCGATCGCGACGATCGTATCGTCGGTGCGTAGGCCGCCGAGCGCGGCAGGGCTGCCTTTGACGATTTCCATCACATGCACGCCGCTCGCCGAACTCAAGCCGAAATAGCGCTGCATGCGGCGCGACAGCGGCCTCGTCGTCCCCGCCACGCCGATGTATGCGCGCCGCACGCGCCCGTACGCAAAGATCTGCATGATGACCCACTTGGCGGTGTCGATTGCGGTGGCGAAGCAGATCGCCTGCGCGCCGGGAATGATCGCGGTGTTCACGCCGATCACCTGGCCCGCAGAATTGATCAGCGGACCGCCCGAATTGCCCGGATTGAGCGCGGCGTCAGTCTGGATCACGTCGTAGATCATGCGGCCCGAGGTCGACCGCAGCGAGCGGCCGAGCGCCGACACCACACCGGTGGTGACGGTTTGCGCGAGCCCGAGCGGATTGCCGACCGCGATCGCAATCTGCCCGACTTTCAGCCGCGACGATTCGCCGAGTTCGACGTGCGGCAAGGGCTCGGGCGAGCCGATACGCAGCACGGCCAGATCGCTGCCAGGGTCGTCGCCGACCAGGTCGGCGTCGAATTTCGCGCCGTCGGCGAGCGTGACGCGAATGTGCGTGGCGCCGTGCACGACGTGGCTGTTGGTGAGCAGGTAGCCGTCGGGTGTGAACAGGAAGCCGGAGCCGGTGCCGCCGCGCGCGTTGCGGCGACCCGCTTCGCCCGGCCGTCGGCGTTCGACGGAAATGAAGGCGACCGCCTGCTGGACGCGTTCCAGCGCACCGATCACGGTGCGGGAATAGGCGTCGAGCAGGGCGTCGTCGGATAAGGGATTGAGTGGGTGTGGCCCGGGGGCGTCGGACGCGGCGCGCGACAGGTCATCGATGGAGCTAGGGCGGCTTCCCATGGCGATGCTCTGGATGAACGGAAATGGAGATGCGGGGCGCCGCGTGGGTTTTCAAGAGAGGGGCAACCCTCGCGGCGCAGGCGCTGCCTGTGAGACACTTTCCCGTGCCGGCCTGCGCCGCCGCGCCTGCGGGAATGTCCGCGCGCGGTGAGTGGCGGGCTTGCCATGCCAAGGAGACAGCCAGAATGAACTCGCCCGCTACATCGGCTGCAGGGACTACAGCGACCGCAGCGACCGCAGCGACCGCAGCGACCGCAGCGACTACAGCGACTACAGCGACTACAGCGACTACAGCGACTACAGCGACTACAGCGACTACAGCGACCGCGGCGACCGCGCCGACGGAACCGCAGATCGAATCGCTCAGCGCCATCACCCTCGCCACCTGCGATATGCCACGCGCGGTGCTGTTTTACGAAGCACTCGGCTTCCCGATGAAATTCGGCGGCCCGCAGGAAGCGTTTACGTCGTTTGCGTTCGGCGGGACGTATCTGAATCTGATCATCGATACGCGCGCGCCGGTCAACTGGTGGGGCCGCGTCATCGTCTATGTGTCGGATGTCGACGCGCTCTACCGGAAGGCGCTGGCGGCGGGGCTGAAGCCGTCGCTCGAACCGTCCGACGCGCCGTGGGGCGAGCGGTACTTTCACATCACCGATCCGGACGGTCACGAATTGAGCTTCGCCAGGCCGCTGCGCTAACGCCGGGTGGGCTTGCAAAATCGCTATCATGGTTCTCAGCAAGGCGTGCAGGCCGCCGGCGCGCGCCGCCCATTTACGCAAACCCGCCGCAAGCGCACAGCTTTCAGACCGGTAACACGGCTGACACCTCGCGCTTCGATAATCGGCGCATTTGCGTGCGCCGCGTTCGCGTGGCGCACGTATTCATTTCTGCTGCCAGGAGAACTGCGATGAAAGAGCTGGATTCGAGACCCGAGGCCGAAATGCTGGCAGAGCGGCAGCGCCGTTTCGAGGAAGACCTCATCGATGCGTACGATGAGGAGCTCGAAATGGAGGTCGACGACCGCATTCTCGACGGCGCCCACGGTTTCACGCCCGAGAATCGCGAGGCGCGCAAGATGTACTTTCGCGAGCTGTTCCGGCTGCAGGGCGAACTCGTCAAGCTGCAGGACTGGATTGTGCAGACCGGTCATCGGCTTGTGGTGATTTTCGAAGGACGCGATGCGGCGGGCAAGGGCGGCGCGATCAAACGCATCACGCAGCGGCTCAACCCGCGCGTATGCCGCGTCGCAGCACTGCCGGCGCCGAATAACCGCGAGCGTACGCAATGGTATTTCCAGCGCTACGTGTCGCATCTGCCGGCGGGCGGTGAAATGGTGCTGTTCGACCGCAGCTGGTACAACCGCGCAGGCGTCGAGCGCGTGATGAATTTTTGCAGCGACGAGGAGTACGAGGAGTTCTTCCGTTCGGTGCCGGAATTCGAAAAGATGCTGGCGAGAAGCGGCGTGCAGATTCTCAAATACTGGTTTTCGATCACCGACGAAGAGCAGGAAATCCGCTTCCAGAACCGCATCCACGACCCGCTCAAGCAGTGGAAACTGAGCCCGATGGATCTGGAAAGCCGGCGCCGCTGGGAAGCCTATACGCAGGCCAAGGAAGTCATGCTGCAACGCTCGCACATTCCCGAAGCGCCGTGGTGGGTCGTGCAGGCGGTCGACAAGAAGCGCGCGCGGCTGAACTGCATTCACCATCTGCTGAACCAGGTGCCGTATCACGAGATCGAGCACCCGCAGATCGAACTGCCGGCGCGGGTCTATAACGACGAATACATCCGCCAGCCGGTGCCGCAATCGATGATCGTGCCGGAAGTGTATTGATGCCGGACCGGCGAAATACAACAGGCGCGAGGAACAGGCCGGGAACAGGCTCTACGCGCCGAGTTTATAAGGGCGCGTCATGACCTCGAGCAAGTGGCCGTCGGGATCGTCGAAGTAGACGCCGCGGCCGCCGTTGTGCAGATAGGTTTCGCCTGCGCGTTGTTTGCCGGGGTCGGCCCAGTACTGAAGGCCCCCGTCACGAATACGCGGGAAGACCTGGTCGAATTCGTCGTCGCTGATCAGAAACGCGTAATGCTGCATGACGATCTTGCCGTCGCTTTCGAAGAAGTCCAGCGAGACGCCGTTGGCAAGCTGAACGACCAGCATCTGGCCGAACTCGATGGGGCTCGGCAGCCCCAGAATGTCGATGAGAAATTTTGCCGACTTCTGCTTGTCGCGGCACCAGACGATGGTGTGGTTTAGCTCTACGCTCATGTTCCGCTCTCACCTGATTTGGCCGGGCAGATCCTTCCTGGTCAGGAAGGGCCTTGCATTGCACCACGGATTCGCTCCATGGATACAACATAGCCGACGCCCGACGGCATGCAAGTGAAATGTAACTACGGCCACTACGGCTGCGGCTCTTCCGGGGGCCGGCCGCCTGACCGGCCCCGGCGGCTTAGAACACGATCCGGAACAGCCAGTACAAGCTCGCGGCCAGTGCGATCGAAACCGGCAGCGTCAGCACCCACGCGAGGATCAGGCTGCGCACGGTAGCCCATTGCAAGCCGGAGCCGTTGGCCGCCATGGTTCCGGCCACGCCCGACGACAACACGTGCGTCGTCGAGACCGGCAAACCGTATACGTCGGCCGCGCCGATCGTCAGCATCGCCACCAGTTCAGCCGATGCCCCCTGGCCGTAGGTCAGATGCTGCTTGCCGATCTTCTCACCGACCGTCACGACGATGCGTTTCCAGCCCACCATCGTGCCGAGACCCAGCGCGATGGCGACCGCGACCTTGACCCACGTCGGGATGAACTTCGTCGCGTGATCGGTTTGCGCGTTGAAGTTCTCGATGGCCTTGGCGTCGTCCGGGGAGAAGGCGGGCTGTTTGGCCTTGTCCATCAGGCGGATCGCTTCGGACGCGACATACATATTGTTGCGCACGTTATCGACCATGCTTTGCGGCACGGCCGCCATCGATCCCGATGCGCCGACCTGACGGCCAATCAGCTCGGTCAGTTGCTGCAAAGCCGGCAAGGTCGCAGGCGTCAATTGGCGTGTGCGCACATAGGCTTCGACATCGGCGCGCGGGTCCGCGGAAGGCGCCGCGCCGTTGGTGTACCTGGCAAGCGTCGCCGAGGCTTGCTGCGAGACCGCGAGGTAGGTCTGCGTTTCAGCCGGCGTGACCGCCTTGTTCAACGCATACGCTGTCGGCACTGCGCCGATCAGGATCAGCATGATGAGGCCCATGCCTTTCTGGCCGTCGTTCGAACCGTGCGCGAACGAAACACCGGTGCAGGTCAGAATCAGCAGGCAGCGAATCCAGAACGGCGGCGGTTCCTTGCCCGTCGGCTCGGCATACAAGGCGGGAACGCGCACCACGGCTTTCAGGATCAGCAGCAGCAAGCCGGCCGCCAGAAAGCCGACCAGCGGCGAAAACAGCAGCGACTTGCCGACGCCGAGCGCCTGATTCCAGTCGACGCCGCTGGTGCCGGATGGGCCATGCATCAGCTGATTCATCAGGCCCACGCCGATAATCGAGCCGATCAGCGTATGCGAGCTGGACGAGGGCAGTCCGAAATACCAGGTGCCGAGATTCCAGATGATCGCGGCGATCAGCAGCGCGAAGACCATCGCGAAGCCGGCGCTGCTGCCCACTTGCAAGATCAACTCGACGGGCAGCAGTTGCAGGATGCCGAACGCCACCGCACCGCTTGAAGTAAGCACGCCGAGAAAATTCCATGCGCCAGACCAGACCACCGCAATGTTGGGCGCGAGCGAGTGCGTGTAAATCACGGTGGCGACTGCATTCGCAGTGTCATGAAAACCGTTGACGAACTCGAAACCGAGTGCGATCAGGAGTGCGATACCAAGCAGAAAATAAGGCAGAACAGAGGCTTCGCGAACCGGCTGTAAATCGTCTAGCAAATGGGTGGCGCAATAAATGGCGCCCACTGCGATCACAACCAGGAAAATGATAAGGCCGAGATTGCGCCCCTTGCTACTTGCAGCGCCCGGTTGCGGATACGAAAGTTCCGGCATGGCCTGTGTCCTCAAAGTTTGTCGCGCGGCTTCCGATCGTGAGCGGCCCGCGTGTCGCGTTGATGACAACGGTGTGACGCCTATGCTGGACTGGATCTGGAGGGGAAGTGCGCGGATATTGTCCGCACACTGGGAGATATGCCGCCAGAGACGTAGCGGTTTTGAATGCTTAGCGATCCGAAAAACATCAGCTACGCGGCCGTGGAGATATCTGCTGTTGAAGCGTCACCGAGGCAGCGGTTATAACATCGCAAGAATCATTCCTGAAAAGTGCCTTATGGCTCATTTATACGTATTGCATGAATATCCATCAACACCTTTTTTTGCTACGCTGCAAAGAGGTTTTTTTGAAGGATGTTCGATGAAACGCGAAAGCCGGAAGGGCGAAAAAAGCTCCGACAAACATGCCGACAAGCACGCCGCGGATAACCCGCTGGCCGGCGAACAGCCCTCCGCGGAGGCGGCGTTCGCGTCGTACGCGGCGCCACTCGTCGATGGCGCCATCGAATACGCGGCCGCGGTGCGCGAGGATGCATCGCCCGAATTGCTGCACCAGCTGCGCGTGTCGCTGCGGCGTCTGCGCTCGCTGTGGTGGGCGTTCGAGCCGCTGCTCGACAAGGGCGAGAATACGCGGCAACGGGCGCTGTACAAGTATCTGGCGACGGCGGCGGGCACAACACGCGATTGGGACATCCTGATCGAACTGATGACGCAGAACGATACCGGCGCGCGAGCAATGGCGCCGAAACTCGAAGAGATCCGCAGCGGCGCGTTGGCAACGAGCCGCGAAACCCTCTCGAACGCGGACGTCAAGCATCTGTTGCGCGATGCCTTGGCCAGCGCTACCAAGGAGCTGAACACCGCGCATGAGCGCGTGCCGCTGAGCAAATTCGCCGGCAAACGCGTGGCCACTTCCGAACGCTCGTTACGCAAGCGCATGAAGCGCGCGTCTCACGCAAAGCGCTCCAATTACACTTCGTTTCATGACGTCAGAAAGGCCGGCAAAAGACTGCGTTATCTGCTCGAATTTTTCGGACCGGTTCTGCATGGCAGCCACGAACGTACGCTTAAACTGCTTAAGCAGATTCAGAAACGTTTCGGTGCGCTGAACGATATTGTCGCAAGCGAGATGCTGCTGCGTGACAACGCAGCCTTGCTGGCGGGTTCGGGCGACATCGAGGCGGCGCTTCAATGGTTCAGGAAGGAACGCAAACGCCGGATGCGGTCGGCCGCGGGGCTGCTGCGCAAGTTGTGAAGCAATGGGGCGGCGCCGCGCGCGCTCGAGCACAAGAGCTGGACGAACCCTATTTGCGATGCGCGTTGAGCTGATTTGCCAGGCGATTCTTTTGCGAAGGAAGCGATGCGCACGTGCCGTGTCAAACACTTTCGCTGCGCCGTGGAGCGAGTCCCCGTAGCGTTACTGCGTCGCGCGTGTCGCCGGGTGGTTTGGCGGTGCGTTTGCCGGTCGTCAGTTCGTCGACGGGCGAGAGCGGCTCGACGGGAAAGCCGCGTCGTTGCCATGCGTCCAGACCGCCTCTTAGTGCGCGAATCCGCGTGTAGCCGTTGCGGCGCATCCGTTCCGTGATGTCGACGGCGGTCGCGTTGTCCGCGCAGATGCAATAAATCACGGTGTCATAGGCGAGCAGCGCGCCGTCGATTTGTTCGGAGGAGTGCGGATCGAGCGCCAGCGCGCCGGGGATGCAGCACGCCGCCTCATGCGTCAGCGCCTCTGGACGCGCGTCCAGGATCATGGGCGGGGCGATGCGGCGCCATCCGGGCGGTGCTGCTGCCGGATCGGCATCGGGTGCGGCCAGCGCCAACCGCCGACGCGCGCGGCGCTGCTGCAGCAGACGAAACGCCAGGTACACCAAGGCGGCTGCCAGCAGGATGTCGACGACTGTGCCGCCGCGTGCTCTGACAAAGACGAGCAGCATATGCAGTTGTTTTTCTGCCGCGGCGCCGCCGAGCAGCCAGAAGGTGGCCCACGCCGTCGCGCCCGCGATGTCCCAAGCTGCGTAGATGCGTGCATCGACGGCTGTCGTGCCCATCAACGGCGGGGTGAGGAGCGCGAGCCCGGGGACGAACTTCGAGATCGACACGAGTGGAACGCCGAAGCGCTCGAATAGCGAGCGTGCTTCGCCGACTTTCGAATCGATGGCCGGCGAAAGCCGGCTGAGCACGGAGATCAGTCCGCGGCCGTAGATGCGGCCTGCGGTGAACCATGTGCCGTCGCCGATGAGCGCACCGAGAACGGCGGCGAGGAGAACCGGCCAGAAATTCAGCGAGCCGGCTGCGATCGCCGAACCCGCGAACAGTAGCACGGGGACCGCGGGGATTGGCACGCCGAGGCGTGTCAACAGGACGTTCAGGAATACGACTGCGGCGCCCCAGGTCGAAACCGCCGAAGACGGAAACTCTACCAATTGTGATGCTCCTGTTGGCTGGCGTTTTTTTGCTGGGCGCAAAAGGTGTTCGAGTGGGGGTATAGGTTCTTATCTTGGTGAGAATACTCGAAGGGAGGCAAGGGGTGGTTTTTTGCCTTTGAAAAGAAACCGAACAGAGCCACATGGGATGTCTCACTTACTCTCCCTTACGGACACTCAAGATTTGCCGCCCCGACGTCGATAGACCCTATAACCAACCATACGTCGAGCTGCGTCTTTGCGGACGCACGCAAGTACGTGCCTGACCAAACCGCCGTGGAAAACGGGGCGTCGCGCGCGTAAGAAATGAAGGGAGCTTGCCGTGCAAATCAACAGTGCGTTGTCGTCTACAGCGTCGGGACTAGGTAGCTCTGTGGTGGTGAGCAAGGACGCGACGAAAAAATCGCCTGCTGCCGGGAACGACGCGTCTATCCAGACAGACTCGAAGCCTGACACTTCCACGCAGGATTCTGCAGTTCATATCTCGGCGCAGGGCGCTGCGACGGCAGCACAAGAGGCGCGCACGGGGCAGGGAGGCGAGGCGGCAAGCGACCCGGTTGCGGATGACGCGTCCGCAACCAACGTCTCAGCGGCCAAGTCATTTGCCTACGGCACGCTCGGCCTCGAGCGGCCGGATCAGCCTCAGGAAAGGCGCAACGCGTTCTATACCGCGGGGCGTTGGCTCGCTGCGGGAATCACTATCGGCGGGATCATTTCGTTGCTCGCCTGAAGCGTTGCGCCTCGGCAAGCGAGCCGGACTGTGGCGACAATCGCTGTCGACGCAATCGGTATGAGATGCGGGTGTGAACTGAGGGTACGAGATGCGGCTCGCCAATGCTTCGCGGCTTGCGCTTGCCGTGCATCGCGCACGACAAGCGCAACTGCCCGCTTAGCGGTCGAGGAACGACTTCAGCCGATCCGCGCGGCTCGGATGCATCAGCTTGCGCATCGCCTTGCTTTCGATCTGGCGAATCCGCTCGCGCGTGACGTCGAACTGTTTGCCGACTTCTTCCAGCGTATGGTCCGACTTCGTGTTGATGCCATAGCGCATACGCAGCACCTTCGCTTCGCGCGGCGACAGCGAGTCGAGCGCGTCGTCGATCGCGGCACGCAAGTCGGCCTGCATCGCTGCGTCGGCCGGCGAGGAAGCGGCCGAATCTTCGATCATGTCGCCGAGCGTGGCGTCGCCGTCGTCACCGACGGGCGTTTCCATCGAAACCGGCTGCTTGGCGATCTTCAGAATGCCGCGCACTTTCTCTTCCGACAGTTCCATGCGTTCAGCCAGCACGGAAGGATGCGCTTCCTGGCCGGTCTGCTGCAAAATTTCGCGCGAAATGCGGTTGAGCTTGTTGATCGTTTCGATCATGTGCACCGGCACGCGAATCGTGCGCGCCTGGTCGGCGAGCGAACGCGTGACGGCCTGGCGAACCCACCACGTTGCGTACGTCGAAAACTTCCAGCCGCGCCGATATTCGAACTTGTCGACTGCCTTCATCAAACCGATGTTGCCTTCCTGGATCAGGTCGAGGAAGAGCATGCCGCGGTTCACATACTTCTTCGCGATCGAAATCACGAGGCGCAGATTCGCCTCGATCATTTCGCTCTTGGCTTTGCGCATCTTCGACTCAGCCGCGACCATCTGACGATTGATCTCTTTCAGATGCTTGAGCGGCAGCGAAACCGTCGCTTCGATGTCGATTAGCTTTTGCTGTTCCGACTGAATGGCAGGCAGATTGCGCTCGAGCGCTGCACCGAACGACGACGACCCGCGCGCTGCGCGCTCTGTCCAGCCGAGGTCGGCTTCGTGGCCCTTGAACGACTCGATGAACTGCTCGCGCGGCATGCCGCTCTTCGTCACGACGATTTGCAGAACGCGGCGCTCGATTTCGCGAACCTGTGCGACCTGGCGTTGCACGTCGCCGCACAGGCGGTCGATCGTGCGGGCCGTGAAGCGAATCTTCGCGAGGTGCTGCTGAATCTCTTCGCGGGCACGCAGATAAGCTTTCGAGGTGACGTCGCCGCGCGTGTGCGACGCGTTCATCTGGTCGTACAGGAGGCCGACCTGGGTGAAGATCTCGAGGCAATCGCTAGTCAGCTGCTTCAGACGGGCTTCGTCCGCCGCCGAGGAATCGGCCGGGCCGATGTCGTCGTCACTATCGCTGTCGTCGTCATCGCTGGCGTCGGTATCGACGTCCGCCATTGCGTCGGCGCTCGCATCTTCTTCCGCAGCAGCGGAATCTTCATTGAGACCGTCGACCAGTTCGTCGATGCGAAGCTCGCCGTCCACGACCTGTTGGGCGCTGGCCAGGATTGCGGAGATCGCGAGCGGGCAAGCGGCAATCGCCTGCACCATTTCGTGCAGGCCGTCTTCGATGCGCTTTGCAATTGCGATCTCGCCCGCACGGGTCAGCAGCTCGGTTGCGCCCATCTCGCGCATGTACATGCGCACGGGGTCGGTTGTGCGGCCGAATTCGGAGTCGACCGTCGACAGCGCGACTTCGGTTTCCTCGTCTGCCTGATCGTCCGACACCACCGCGGGCGCGTTCGAGTTCAGCAGCAGGGTTTCCGCATCCGGAGCCTGCTCGTAGACCTGCACACCCATGTCGTTGAACGCGCTGACGATGCTGTCGATCGCCGCGGTTTGCGCGAAATTGTCGGGCAGGTGATCGTTGATCTGAGCGTGGGTAAGGTAGCCTTGCTCCTTGCCCAGCTGGATCAGCTCGCGCATCTGGCGCTGACGCTCTTCGGCCTGTTGCGGCGGCAACTCGGCTGCTACGGGGATCGCCTTGCCTGCGCCCTTGCCTTTGCCGGCGCGGCCGGAGGGTGCCTTGGCAGGGTAGCCTGCCGTTTCGTGTTGCGAATCTTCGCGATCAAAAGGGTTCACGTATTCTCCTCTAGAGGCTTCGCTATGAGACGCAAGACGCGACCGTCAGGCGTTTCGAGCATGGCTCAACATCACCTGAGTGACTCAACGCGGTTGTTTGGCTGTGCTCTGGGGAGCAAAAAAGATGAGCCCGCTCGAAGCGGGCCGATAGAAATGCACGAAATTCGCGCGGCTCGCATTATATACGAGCTTGCGCCATTGCGCGCATTGTGAGCACACCAATTCGTGTGCTCACTCGCGGTGGGCTCGGTCACGGTCTGCCCAAGTGCCAAGCGCGGGCTTGTCAGGGATGTGCATCATCAGTACGCCACGCGCAGGGACGGGTCCCTCACTATAGATGAACTCGTTCGTCCTCACACGGTGCGATTGCTACGGAGGAGCCTGCTATATGTAGGGGGCACAACTTTTAGCGTCGATTCACACTTACTTAAAAGAAAATTCACAAAAGGGGGTTGACGACGTGTCAGTCGTTCTTCATAATCTCGTTTCTCTGCTGCTGATGCAGCGACGTAGAACGAAGCGGTGCCGGGTGGTTGCAGTGTGGTGTGCAACGCGGTGCGGGTTCGGTAGTGACTGCGGAATCGATCTTTAAAAATTAACAGCCGATAAGTGTGG
>NZ_JBYSWU010000071.1:0-35232 GCF_058781505.1 Paraburkholderia sp. FW306-2-2C-D06C
ACGGTGACCGTGATAGAGCGATTTCGATTTCTTCATCACGCCATCTTACGTGACCGACCTGATAACCTGACAACGCCCTTTGAAGAGCATTCCTGAGCTCAGGAATATGCCCGCAAGGGAGCGACGCTTAGTTTGGAGGCGCGTCTATCGCCGGACTTGGCACCACTGGCAGACTTGGGTCGGTCTGCTTGCCTGTGGCATATGCGCTGGTTTGGGTAGTCACTTGGGTGCAGAGGTTGATCACCCGATATTTGGCGCGGCGATCGGGGGCGGCGTCGGCGGATTGGTCTTCTCGCAAGTTTCAATCTACGTCGCGCGGTTGCATTATAAAGATGTTTTACTAGGCCTCGATAAGTAGGCTCTTGCGCAATTAAACTGAACGGGCGGCCGCAGTTGTTCGCGAAATTTGTCGCCAGTCCGTGCAATTGCGCTTCGTTTGAGTGTCCGCTCGCCGTCAAGATCAGTGGCTGAAACCCGCAACCAGTTGTTAGCGATGTTGCTAGACCGGGAGAGAATCCGTCTCGGCGCTTGGGATAGCAGGCTGAGTTCGTAATCGACGTGACCTTCGCGGCGTTCCGTCAACACCGGGTTGGCCACTACCCAGATACGCATTCCGCAGGGTGTCGAGCCTCAGCAGCGTTGGTGCGTTGCCTTGCGCGACGACCCGGCCACTTTCGAGTACATATCCGAATTGTGCATAGCGCAACGCAATCGCCGCATTCTGCTCCGCCAACAGGAAGCTCACGCCATCGTCCCGATTGAGGGCCGCCACCATTGCGAAGATCTCTTCGACAACCTGCGGAGCGAGCCCCATCGAAGGCTCGTCGAGCAATACCAGAGCGGGCCGCGCCATCAAGGCGCGGCCGATCGCAACCATCTGCTGCTCGCCGCCGGACGTATAGCCCGCAAGCGTCTTGCGACGCTCCTTGAGCCGCGGAAAGATCCCGTAGATGCGCTCGAGGTCCGCCTCGAGCTCCGCCCGTCTAGGCCGCCGCACAAACGCGCCCAGCCGCAGGTTCTCTTCGACCGACAAATGCGCAAAGCAACGCCGCCCCTCCAGGACCTGGACGAGCCCACGCTCGGCGAGCGTCCACGGGTCGGCGTCGGTGATCGCGTCGCCGCGATACGCGATGCGGCCCGACGTCAGTTCGCCCCGCTCGGCGCGTATCAGGCTCGAGATGGCCTTCAGCGTGGTGGTTTTGCCCGCACCATTGCCGCCCAGCAGCGCGACGATGGCGCCGGTCGGCACCGTCAGCGAAACGCCGCGCAGTGCCGGAACGAGCTGGCTATACGTCACGGCGATGTCCTCGACCTGCAGAATCGGGGCGGCGCTCATGCTCAGATATCCTTGCTGCAATCGCGCGGCGTAATGCCTTTTTCCCTAGCGTACGCGTTCGCCGACTTCTCGATGATCGGACGCAGCAGTGCACGATCTGCCTGCACCCAGCCGCTAATGACCTTCCATTGCTGGCCGTCCCACTGCTGGAAGCGTACGGCGCCGCCGCCTTCGTGATCGGAGCACGACAGTTTCAACGGCTGAACCAGCCCGTACGTACCCAATTGCTTGAGACGCGCGTCGTCGAGATTCAGATGCTCGAAGCCCCAGCGCACCTGTTCACCGGTGAGCGGTTTGTTGCCGAATTTGGCCTGCGCCACGCGCAACGCTTCGACATTGAGAATGCCGTTGACCACGCCCAGGTTGTAGTACACCGTACCGAAACGCGCAGGGTCTTTCAGGTTGCCGTTGCCGGGTTTGATCACATACTGATTGATCGCCTGAATGACGGGAAAGTCGGTACCCGAAGGATGCGTGGTGATCGAAATGAACCCCTTTGCGGCGTCGCCTGCTGGGCGCGCATCCTCTTCCGAATTGCTCCAGATGTTGCCGATGATGTGATTGGCCGGAAAGCCCACTTTCTGTGCTGACTTCAACGCGACCGGATTCATCACGCCCCAGCCGCGCAAAATCACCCAGTCCGGGTTGATCCGGTGAATGGTGAGCCACTGCGAACCTTGCTCGTTACCCGGATGCGGCACTTCGATCTGCGTGAGTTCGAAGCCGTATTTTTTAGCCAGTGCGTCCAGCACGGGAATCGTCTCGCGGCCGTAAGGAGAGCCGTGGTAGAGCACCACGATCTTCTTACCCTTGAGCTGATTCAACCCGCCTGATTGCTGACCGATGTAATTGACGATCGCGGAGACTTCGCTGTACGGGTTGAGTTGCAGCGGAAAGACATACGGAAACACCGCGCCGTCGGTGGAATCCGTGCGGCCGTGGTTGATCGTGATCAGCGGAATTTTATCGGCGGTCGACCGGTCGAGCGTCGCATAGGCGATGCCGACCGAAAGCGGATTGGTCGCCGCCGCGGGAGCGCCGTTCAGGCCGCCCTTGAGCCGCTCATAGCATTCCACGCCCTTTTCCACGACGTATTCGGTTTCGCATTCGCTCCATGTCAGCTTGACGCCATTGACGCCGCCATCGCGCTTATTGATGAGGTTCATATAGTCGATGAAGCCGCCGAAGAAGCCGCTGCCGCCCGCCGCATACGGGCCGACGCGGTAGCTTTGCAGCGGGAAGTACTCTTCGCCCGCGGCCTGCGCGGTGGGTACGGATGCAGCGGTGAGGGCAAGCATCAGGCTGGCGGCAGCCGCCACGCGCGATACCGTCCCGCGCCTTTTAAGGGAGTCGATGAAATTCATACTGAGTGGACCTTGAATGGACAAGCGGTGGTTTGAAAAACGATGAGAGAAACCGGCGTTATGCACGCAGCGGCCAGTCGCGCAGACGATTCCGCGCAGTCTGAACCAGTCTTGCAAGCCCGTCCGGCTCCTTGATGAGAAAAAAGATGATCAGCGTGCCGAAGAGGATCTTCTGCAGGTTCTGCAACTGGCCGGCTTCGATACCGACGGTAGCGAGCGCACCGGCCGCGTTCGAGAGGAGAATGGGTAGCAGGACGATGAACGCCGCGCCCAAAAAATTCCCGCCGATACTGCCCATGCCGCCGATGATGATGATGAACAGCACCTGAAACGACAGATTGAGATCGAAGCCGTGCGGCTCGACCGTGCCCAGATAAGCGAATGCCCACAGCGCGCCCGCAATGCCGATGACGAACGAACTGAGCGCGAATGCGAGCAGCTTGGTGCGGCCGATCGGAATGCCGATCACGCGCGCAGCCGTGTCCATGTCGCGCACGGCCATCCAGCGTCGGCCGAGTTCGCTGTGTACGAGGCTGGCCGCCAGAACGAACAGCACCGAGGCGACACCGAGTACGAGCAGGTAGCGCGCAGCGGGCGTGCCGATTTTCCAGCCGAATGCCGCGAGACGCGGCGCGCTCAGGACGCCCGACGTATCGTCGTTGGAAAACCAGCTCACCCGCGTAAAGATCCATTCCACGAAAAACTGCGCGGCCAGAGTCGAGACGATCAGGTAGAAGCCCTTGATGCGCAGACTCGGCAAACCGAACAGCGCACCGACAACGGCGGTGATCAGTCCGCCGAGAAACAGATCGACGACCAGCGGCAACGCCGGCAGCCGCACCACTAGGTTGTAGGTGGCATAGGCGCCGACCGACATGAACGCAGCGGACCCGAGCGAGAGTTGTCCCGCATAGCCGGTCACAAGGTTCAACCCCAGTCCCGCGAGCGATAGCACGAGAAACGGAATCAGAATCGCGTTGAGCCAATAGTCGTTGCCGAATACGGGTATGGCGATGAACGCGGTCAGCGCGAGAATGGCCGCGAACCCTATCTTCAGCAGCGGCAAGCGCTGCGGGTGCGATTTCAGGATGATGTGTGAGGATGACATAGGCGGCCTCACACGCGTTCGACGGCGGGTTCGCCGAATAGGCCGACCGGCCGCGCGAGCAGAAACAGCATCGCGAGCAGATAGGGAAACCAGTTCTCGATGCCGCCGCCGAGCAGACTGCCGACAAAGACCTCGGCGAGCTTCTCCGATGCGCCGATCAGCAGACCGCCGACAATCGCCCCGCCGATCGACGAAAACCCGCCGATGATCAGCACCGGCAGCGCTTTCAGCACGACCAGCGACAACGAGAACTGCACGCCGAGCCGCGCGCCCCATAGGAGCCCCGCCACGAGGCTGACAAAGCCGGCCAGCGCCCACACGATCGCCCAGATGCGCGGCAGCCGCACGCCGATGGCCAGTGCGGCGAGCGGGTCGTCGGCGACGGCGCGCAGCGACAAGCCGAGCCGTGTGCGATTGGTCAGCAGCGACAGGCCGATTACCAGCACGCCGGCGGTGGCCGCGGCAAAGATGTCGAACTGACTGATCATGACGCCGCCCACATTCAACGGTTTGTCGTCGATGCCAAGATCCAGGCCGTGCACCTGGGCGCCCCAGAACAACTGCGCTGTGCCTTCGAGAATGAAGCTCAGTCCCAGTGTCGCCATGAACAGGACAATGGGCGGCCGATTCACCAGTGGGCGAAGTACAAGGCGGCCGATCAGCAACGCAATCAGCACCAGTGCCGCGAGCGTCACGCCGAACGCGAGCACGGGGTTCACATGCCGCTCGACCAGGCTCACGTAGGTCAGCGCGCCAAACAGCACCATCGACCCCTGCGCGAAATTGAATACACCGGACGCTTTATAGATCAGCACGAAACCGATCGCGACCATTGAGTACATCACGCCCGCCAGCAAGCCGCCGACGAGTACTTCGAGGAAAAATCCCATGTTGTTCGGTCTCTCAATGACGGGTGCCGAGATAGGCCGCTAGCACATCCGGGTTGCTGCGCACGTCGGCGGGGGCGCCGTCGGCAATCTTCTTGCCGTAGTCGAGCACGACCACGTGATCCGACAGGTCCATGACCACGCCGATGTCATGCTCGATGAGGACGACAGTCACGCCGAATTGCGTGTTGGCGTCGAGCACATAGCCGGCCATGGCGCGCTTTTCGTCGGCATTCATGCCGGCCATCGGCTCGTCGAGCAGCAGCAGACGGGGCTCGGCGGCGAGGGCGCGGGCCAGTTCGACGCGCTTTTGCACGCCGTAAGGCAGCGTGCCGACGGTGGTATGCCGATAGCGTTGCAGGTCGAGTGCGTCGATCACGATTTCGGCATATTGGCGCTGCGCGGTTTCATCGCTGCGCGCGCGGCCGATGTTCAAGGTCTGTTCGAGCCACGTGCTGCGCCGGTGCAGATTGCGGCCGGTGAGCACGTTGTCCAGCACGCTCATGCGGCGAAACAGCGCGATGTTCTGAAACGTGCGTGCGATGCCGCTGTGCGCCGCGTGATACGGATTCATCCGCCGATAGGCGTAGCCGTCGAAATGCACGCTGCCGTGCTGCGGCTGATAGACCCCGTTGATGACGTTGAGCAGCGAGCTTTTGCCCGCGCCGTTAGGGCCGATCAGTGCGCAGATTTCACCCGTGCGCACCGCGAAGCTGATATCGGTGATCGCTTTCACGCCTTTGAACGACAGCGAGATGTGATCGAGCGACAGCAGGGCGCTGGAAGATGTAGTCATGGAGTCTCGGGTCATGCATCAATATGCCGGCTGTTCCGCCGCGCCGTCTGCCGCGTAGCGCTGGCGCATCGGTGCTTCACGCTGCTGTTCGACGCGCCGCCACTCGCCGGTATCGGGCCAGGCGCGCACGTCGACACGTAACGCTTCGAATAGCGCGGCGGTCGTCTCGTCAAGCGGTGGCCCGATGACGAGCGCGGCATGCGTGCGCGAAAAGCCGATTACTTCGCGCAACGGGCGGGTGATGAGCCACCAGGTCAAGGTGCGCGCCAGCGGACCGCCCTGCCTGCGCTGCGCCCGGCTGATCAGACGACGGCGCCATGAGCGTGCGCCTGGCAAGCGGTCGTCGACGAGCTGGGCCACCCGGGCATAGGTTTCGCGCGTGCCGGCGACCAGCGTCGGCGCGAGTTCGCGGCGATCGTTGTCGCGCGTCGCAAGTGACTCCGGAAAATTCAGGCGGAAGCCGCTCAGCACCCACGGCGCGATCAGGTAGCGCGCCTGGGACGCCGCGGCGAATGCGCGTGCGGCAAACGCTTCGTCGCCTGCAGTCAGTTTCTCCGCGCCGACGAATTGCCCGGCTTCCCGTACCAGCGTCGCATGGGATAAACGCTGGGCAACGAGCTGCCCATCCGTATCAAGACGCACGAAGGCGAATGCGTCGTCGTGAGGATGAGCGGCGGAGGCGAAGCGGCCTTCGTGCAAGGTCGACAGTGCGCGATAGTCGGTGACGTCGGGATGCGGATGGGGCGTCAGATTGCGTGGGTTGGCATCGATCACACGCAATCCTTCGCGCGCCAGTAGACGATCCACCTGGTTGTCGTCTTCGGCGAACACGAAGCGTGGGGCGAGATGCGTGAGCACTGAGCGCAACGTGTCGTCGGTGAGTTGCGGGTCGAGCGGTATTGCCACGCCGCCGTTCCACTGGGCCGCGAGCGACAGTAGCAGCGCCTCCTCACGCGGATGACTGACAAGCAGCAGGGCGTCGCCCGCCGTAAAATCGCGTTGTGCGAGACCGGCGGCCAGTTGCTCGACCGCCGTGGCCACGTCGTGCCATGACAACGCGTGCCATGCGCCCAGCCGCTTGTAGCGCAAGGCGATAGCATGCGGCCGGCGCTGCGCCTGATGGCGCAGCCAGTCCGGTAGCGTCGACGGCTTTGCGTTCGCCATCATCAGGCAGCCTTTGCCTGCTGCTTGCGTTCGAGCTCGCGCACCAACGGCAAGACCCGTTTGCCGAAGTACTCCACCTCTTCGATGAAATGTAGGAAGCCAGTCAGCACGAGGTCCACTCCCACCGATTTCAGTTCGACGATGCGCTCGGCGATCTGCCGCGGCGTACCGATGAGATTGGTGCGGAAACCGTCGTTGTATTGCACGAGGTCTTCGAAACTCGACTTGGCCCAATTGCCTTCGCCTTCGGGCGAAGCCTTGCCGGCCTGCTTGACGGCGTCGCCGAAGGCATGC
This sequence comes from Paraburkholderia sp. FW306-2-2C-D06C, assembly GCF_058781505.1. NCBI lineage: Bacteria > Pseudomonadati > Pseudomonadota > Betaproteobacteria > Burkholderiales > Burkholderiaceae > Paraburkholderia > Paraburkholderia sp. FW306-2-2C-D06C. The sequence goes on from NZ_JBYSWU010000071.1 coordinate 6,950, forward strand.
ACGGCTTCGACGTGCGCATGCTTGATGATGTCGGCGAGCACCGCTCTGGCCTCTTCTTCGGTATCGCGGGCGATCACGAAGGCATTAACGCCGATGCGCACCTTGTGATTGTTTTTGGCCGCCTTGGCCTGGATGTCGTCGATCTGCGCCTTCAGATTTTCCGGTGTATTGCCGTTGGTGAAGTACCAGTCGGAAACGCTGGCGGCGTTGTCGCGTGCGGCGCGTGAACTGCCGCCCTGGAATATCTCCGGATGGGGCGTCTGGACGGGCTTGGGACTCAGCGTGTAATCGTTGAAGCGGTAGAAGTCGCCCTTGAAGGTGAAGTTGTCCTGCGTCCAGATGCCTTTGAGCGCCTGAATGAATTCGTTCGAGCGGCGATAGCGTTCGTCGTGTTCGAGCCATGGCTCACCGATCGCGGTGAACTCGCCTTTGAACCAGCCGCTCACCACGTTGATCGCAATGCGGCCGTTGGAAATATGGTCGATCGTCGCCAGTTGTTTGGCAACGACTGCGGGATGCCACGGGCCCGGCAGAATCGCGGCCAGGACCTTGAGTCTGGTCGTTGCGTGCAATAGGGCCTGACTGAACGAAACCGATTCGTGCTGATATTCGGCACCGTACCCGGCGGTGAAACGAATCTGGCTCAGCGCGTATTCGAAACCCGCCTGTTCGGCGGTCTGTGCGAGCTTCTGGTTGTACTCGAGACTCCAGTCGGTGCGCTGTTCGATCGTGCTGACAACCAGGCCGCCGCTGACGTTGGGCACCCAGTAGGCGAATTTGATGGCATCGTCGTGAGAGTGGTTCTGGCTCATGGTGTTCCTGATGATTGAGTGACGGGTCTATGCAGCCAGTGTTGCGGCTTGCGGGAACGGAACTGGGATGCGGCCGGCATGCAGCCATGGCAGCGCACGTGTCACCGCCAGTGCAATGCGTTCTTCCAGTGCCGGGTTCGAAATCGCATAGCCGCTGAAATCCGCTTCCGACGCATACACGCCGATCGGCAGGGTGCGCGCCTGAAAGAAGCTGAAAAGCGGGCGCAGCTGGTGATCGATGACGAGCGCGTGGCGATCGCTGCCGCCTGTTGCGGCAAGCAGAACCGGCACATCGAACAGCGCCTCGTGATGCACGAGATCGAACAGATGCTTGAAAAGCCCCGTATACGACCCACGATAAACCGGGCTCGCCACCACCAGCAGGTCGGCCGATTCAATGGCCTTGATGCGCGCCTCCACGTCGGCAGGGACCTGCGCGCGATGAACCGCGCCGGCGAGGCTTGAGGCGATCTGGCCGAGTTCGACGAGATGCGGGTCGACTGGCAGCGCGTCGCCGAGTGCGGCGAGCACGCGTTCGACCACGATGAGAGTGCGTGACGGCCGTTGCAATCCACCGGAGACGGCGACCACTTTCAATCTGTTGCTCATGCGAACAATCCTTTCAATCGAAAATGAATTAATCGGGAGTGCAGCTTATTTAGCGAATACCGTGCCATCGGCTTTGTGCGGGAAAGCCGGTCTTTTGACTAACCCGCCGACATCCGTCGATCGCCCGCCAAGTCAAATGGCATGCCTGTTCGAAGCTATTTCGTCGGCGCATATCGCGGTGACATGAAACCATTGCAGGCTGTCGTATGAAGCTGGTGAAGCAATATGGCCTCAGCGCTGCTGCTGGAGCAGCAGCGCCGGGTATCGGCGCGGCGCGTGCAGGCTTTCAGTATTCCGACAAGTCTGTTGCCTGGGAGGCGTCAAATGGCTGCGGTGCTGATGCAGAGGCAGCGTCCATAACGACGCTGCTGCGTAATCAGCAATTCGACTTTGGTTACCAGAACAAAATGCATCGGAAGGTGCGGTAGATCGTCAGAATATCTCTCTCAGGAAGCAACTCTGTGGCCATATGAATTCGACCTACGTACTGCAGGACGCGCCGCCTTCTGTGTTACCGGACGATGAGACAATCGCCGTCACTGAAACGCCGCTGCAGATCGCGCAGCAGCTGGCGGTGGGGTTTGCCACGACTGCCGCCGAGCGCGACGCGCTGGGTGGAACACCGAAAGCCGAACGGGACGCCTTGCGCGCCAGCGGTCTTCTCGCGATGAGCATTCCTCTGGAGCATGGAGGTCTCGGAGCCAACTGGCGTCAAACCCTGGACGTGGTGCGTACGCTCGGCCGGGCGGACAGTTCGCTCGGACATATATTCGGTTTTCACCATCTGATGTTGGCAACGGTTCGCCTGTTCGGTTCGCCGCCGCAGTGGCGCGCATGGCTCGAGCAGACTGCGCGCTATCAATGGTTCTGGGGTAATGCGTTGAATCCGCTCGATGAGCGGACCGTGAGCTACTCGCACGCGGATTGGCGAGAGTTCAGCGGACAGAAGAGCTTCTGTTCTGGCGCGCTCGATTCCGAAATGTTGATCGCATCCGCTCGCGACGCTGACACCGGGACTTTGCTGGTCGCGGCGGTGCCGACCGGGCGCTCAGGTATCTCGGTTGCGGAGGATTGGAACAATATCGGTCAGCGGCAAACGGATAGCGGCACGGTGACACTGGAAAAGGTGCGTGTGGAAAATCACGAGATTTTGACCGAGCCAGGGCCGCTGTCGACGCCTTTCGCCTGCCTGCGTCCGTTACTCGCGCAATTGATCCTGACGAGTATCTATCTGAGCATCGGGGAAAGCGCGTTCAATGATGCGCGCCACTACACGCTGCACGAAGCGCGTCCATGGCATACGTCCGGTGTGCAAACTACGTCGGCAGATCCTTATATTCTCGGCCAGTACGGCGAGTTCTGGGCGGGCCTCGAGGCGGCGCGGCTCCTGACCGACCGCGCGGCAGACCGTTTCGATGCCGCCTGGACCCGCGGAGATGCGCTGACCGAAGCCGAGCGCGGTGAAGTGGCATTGGCGGTCGCAACGGCCAAGGTCGCCGCCACCGAAATCGGGTTCAGTATCTGTACCCGGATGTTCGACGTCGCCGGAGCGCGCGCGACGCATGGCGCGCTCCGGCTGGACCGCCATTGGCGAAATTTGCGCACCCATACGCTTCATGATCCGCTCGCCTACAAGCTTCGCGAAATCGGCGAATGGACTTTGACGCAACGATATCCGACGCCGAGCTTCTACTCATGAACTATTCACTCAATCACGTGTTACCGGACCGCTCAACCATCGCGCGAACGGAAGCGCCGCCTTTGCTGACCATGCCAGACAAGCGCACGCTCATCACCTCCATTCGTGCTACCGCGCAGGTCTTCTCGGACCCGCGATCGGTGGCGTTGCTCGAACGCATTCGCATGGTGGCGCCGAGCGACGCCAACGTGCTCGTGATCGGCGAGACGGGGACCGGTAAAGAGCTGGTCGCACGCCACGTGCATAACCTCAGCGTCCGCAAGGGCGGCCCCTTTGTGGCGGTCAATTGCGGGGCATTCTCCGAGTCGCTGGTGGAAAGCGAATTGTTTGGCCACGAGAAGGGCGCATTCACCGGCGCGTTCTGCGCGAAACCCGGCTGGTTCGAAGCGGCCAATGGCGGGACGCTGTTTCTGGATGAGATCGGTGATTTGCCGCTGTCGATGCAGGTCAAGCTGCTGCGCGTGCTGCAGGAACGGGAAATCGTGCGGCTCGGCTCGCGCAGGAGCATTCCAATCGACGTGCGGGTGTTGGCCGCCACCAATGTGCATCTGCAGGACGCCGTGGCGGCGGGACATTTCCGCGAGGATCTGTTTTATCGCCTGAACGTGGTGCATCTGGCTGTGCCGACGCTGCGTGACCGGCCCGGCGATATCTTGCCACTGGCCCGATATTTCATCGATGAGTATCGAAACCGCCTGGGATACGGCGCTGTCAACATCGAGCCGCGCGCGGAGCGCAAGCTGCTGGAGCATAGTTGGCCCGGCAACATTCGTGAACTCGAGAACGTTATCCACTACGCGTTATTGGTGTGCCGCAGCGATTCACTGGGCGAGGGCGATCTGCAGATGTCGTCGTTCGGGATGCATGTGTCGCGACGAGCGGCCAACGAGCCGGCGTCAACAACACCGCTTGAAGGGCTGGAGGCGGCGTTGCGCCATCTGTTCGATAACGCGGAAGGCAACCTGTTCGAACAGATCGAAGATACCGTGATGCGCGTGGCATTCGACTTCTGCTACCGGAATCAGATTCAGACGGCGAGGCTGCTCGGCATTAGCCGCAACGTGCTGCGGGCACGGTTGATCCGCGCGAAGCAGATTTCGGCGCAGAAGTAGGCTCGCACTGCCGATGGTAGACGCAGCTTCTTATTTGCTTGCCGTTAGAAGTCGATGCGGACCGGCCGCGAGGCTGGTCCGCCTGACGCTGCATGCCGTGGCGGTCGCGGACTAAGCTGCCGTTCTGCTGTTGCCGATCTGCCAGACGAAGGGCGGCTCTTTGCCGTTGATTTCCCAGTCGCCGACGATCCGTTCCTTGTAGATAAGCGGGTTATGCGATGCCGCTGTGCGCGCGTTTCGCCAGTGACGGTCCAACAGTTTATTTTCGCTGACACCCGACGCACCGAGTGCGTTGAAGAGGTCGGTCGTCGCCTGCAGAATCAGTGCTGCCACCGCGATTTGCGCCTTTGCCGATTCAATTTCGGCCGCCACGTTTGCGGCCTGTTCGGCATCGCGGTCGGTGCCGAAGCGCGTTTCGTACGCTCTCTGCGAGGGCTCTGCAGCACGCACAGCCGCGGCCTCTGCGGCGTACACGCGGGCCGCGATTTGCCCCACCACCTGCTGCACCTGGGCATCTTCGCTGACGCGTGGCGCGTTGCCGTGGCTATAAACCCGGGTGCGCTTGCGCACTTCATGGGAGATGTCGCGTAGTGCCGCACGCCCGGTACCCGCGATCACAGCGATCAGCACGAGTTGATAGAACGCCGTCTGATATTTGAAGCGCGTGGAGAAGTCGATGATGTTCTCTTCGTCGACCACAGCGTTTTCGAATATGGAAGTGCCGCTTCCAGTGGTGCGTTGGCCAAAGCCATCCCAGTCGTCGCTTTGTTTGACGCCCGGCTGGCGCGTACTCACCGCTGCGATGACGTCGGCGCCGTTGTCGTCGCGCTGCGCATAGACGTCGATCCAGTCGGCGAAGATGCTTCCCGTGCTGTAATACTTCGTTCCGTTGACGACCCATTGGCTGTCGTGGCGCGATACGCGCGTGATCACGTCACCAATCTTGACCGCACCGACTTCGGTCCAGGCATTGCCGACGATTTCACAGGCCACGAAGCGTTGAAGCCATTTCTCCCTTGCAGCGCCGGGCGCGGCGTTGATCCTGTCCTCAACGAAAGCGAAGTGGCCACGTAATGCTTGCGGCAGGCTCGAGTCGGCCTCGGCCAGTTCGATCAGGAGCTGCACGAGTTGCGGCAGTGACGCGCCGGCGCCACCGTACTCGACCGGCACTCTGACGGCGCCGAAGCCTGCTTCCTTCAACCAGACAATCTGCTCATACGGCAGCGCACGGATGCGTTCGCGTTCGAGCGCTCCTTCCGCAATCCGGCTGAAGATAGGTCGAAACCTGGCGGCCAACTGTTCATAGTCGGTGCCGCGTGAAAGTGGCGATGTTTCGTGTCGGTTTCGTGCTGTCATGCGCCCGCTCTAAGGTCGATGTGTGGAATGAGACAGAGCGATCTGGCTCTCGTCGTAAAAAGTAAAGAGCACAAGGCATGCCATCGCGCTAAACGTCTATCGGCCTTCATGAATCGGGAGAGCGGGGGAATTTTCCTGCTGGTACCGAAGCAGTGTGCTGATGAACTGCTTGTCTGAAGGCAGTGGATAGCACTGATGGGAGGGAATTGGTGAGGGGGCCGGTTGCAGGATCATGCGCGATACGCTCGGTAATGTCTGTCGGCGAGCGCGCGAACGTTGCGGCGGTGATAGGCACTTGATTTGGTTCTCTTCGGTTGAACTGCAAAGCTGGCTCCTTTCGTTTGAGTACCCAGGCGCTTGGCGTCAGTGTCTTGACTCTCATGTCGACGGATGCGCGGGTGCCAGTGAGAGTCTTTAGGAATCGGCTAGCTCATCGAACGGTGTACTGGAAAGCTGCATGTGGACATAAATAATGCAACTAACCGTCAAGGACCAACCAATCAACCCCAAACGTCAAAACCTCATCTATAAGGTGGAGCCGGTCCGGCATCTACCCGAACTCACGTTCTAGGCGGACACGGTCGGCCACGCGTTTCGATCTGGTAAATTTGGAAGCGAGCGACAGTAGGTAAAAAGTTCGCCGATGAATTTACGAGGTGTCCGATGGACCTACTGGATTTCGCCCCAAGCGTGTCGGCCGACGGAAGCAGAATCGATTTCCGCCTGTGCTTCGCCGAGTGTGCAATCACGCGCGAGGCACTCGAAGTCTATTTCTGGTATCCCCGTGATTTCAATGCAGATTACGACGGTAGCGTGATCTAGACGTGACATGGACCAGCGGTCAGCACCTAATATAATCCCCAATCAAATCAACCGTTTCCTGTCGGGCCTCGGATGACTGCTGACGAACTCGGGGCAGGCCTCGCTCGGGGCGGTTTCGCGGCGATAGGAGCACTGCTCCCGGATAGCCTGCCGGCGGTCGCTCGAAAACGGGTTTCCCAGCGTTAGATTCGCACGCTATTCCGGCCAGACAGACGTGATGCCAACTGCTGGCATACCTGTCAGCGACACGGCGCGGTGGGATCACGCGCCGACCGCTCGACTGGCCGCAAAGCCAGACTGGACAAGACTTTCCGGCGGGCGCGGGCGAGTTTGACGCAAGGCGCTGCCGCGCTTGCCGACGCCAGAAAACGCAAACAGCAACCATCTGATTTTCATGGATATTTAAATCGGGCCGGTTCGCAAAGCCTTGTCGGGCTTGAAACGGCCTACCGTCGTAATCTGCATTGAAATCACGGCGATACCTAGCCGGAAACCGAGCGAAAAGCGGCGATCATGTTCCGGTGTGTGAGCAGCACGCCCTTTGAATCGCCGGTTGAGCCCGACGTGTAGAAGATGGTCGCGGCGTCATGCGGTGCAATGTTCGTGGCGTCCGGCGCACCATCGATCGCGAAGCAGACGATGCGTTCCGACAGACGACCGCCGGGCATGTCGGCACTGGCCGCGCGATGGCGGGAAGCAACACGGAGGGCGGTTGAGCGCGATGCGATGAGTGCGCTTGCGCCGCTATCGGTTATCTGCTGCTCCAGCTCGGCAGTGGGAATCGTGTGCCGGATGCACGCAAGTACGCATCCGGCCTTCAGGACACCCAATGCGGCCGCTACGGCGTGCGTTGACATCTCCGAATAAATTGCAACGCGCGCGCCAAACGGAACATCAAGACGGCGGAGTGTTTCGGCGATAATCGACGCGTCGTCCAGCAATTCTTCATAGGTTGCCGAACTGCCGTCGACCGTCAGCGCGATCTTGCCTCGCTGGCGGATCGCGCTGTCTTCGAAGTAGCTGTGAAATCGCTCCATCATGACCTAGCGTTCGTGGGAGGATGCTGACGCCGCCGAGGGGTTCTGGTCTTTCCGAAAACGCGGAGCAAGCGAGACAAGGAGGCCGAGGCAGCCCATACACAACGACAGAACCAGAATTACCGTGCCGGGGCCGAAGCGGGTCGAGAACACCCCTACCGCGAGACCAGCGAGTGGTTGTGTCATGTTGTTGAGGAGAATGACAACGCCCGTGGTTTTACCGTAGTCACGCGCCGGGATGATTTTCTGCCGCGTGCTGCGGATATACACGTTGAACATCTTGTCGAAGTCTGGCCGGGATTCGTTAAAAATCCGCCGCATCTCAGCCTAAGCGGCTGATTTGAATGCGAAATTGATGGTCGGATCGAGTGGTGGAACTGGGCGCAGAAGATCCAGCAGATAGTCACCGAGCCGGTTAATGTGCTCCCGCCGGTACGGTGAAAGCACCTTGAGGACATCAGCGTCGACCGGATGCCCCTTCTCCTGCAGCTCCCTACGGGCGGCCGATCATTGCGACGCATGACGTCCGTCAAGGCTTATGCAGCAAGGCTTTCCCAAATGCTGGCGTACGTAAAATTTCCGGATCCTGAAGGTACCCCGACTTGGGGTTGGAGACTTCATGTGCAGCCAAACCAGTTGTGCAGACCACGCCCAGGCAATCTCACGTTGCGGCGGGTGGCCCGTACACACGCATCATCGGTCGTGCGGACGTGTTGTCACCGCCCGATTGCGCCATTCGCGCGGCGATGTCTCGAAGCGCTCACGGAATGCGCGACTAAAATGCGACATGTCGTTAAACCCCCACCGCAACGCGATATCGGACACGCGCAGCACCGCGCACTGCGGATTCACGAGATCCTCCGCACAGCGTTCGAGCCGAAGGTTCCATACGTAACGCATCAGCGACGTGTTCTCCGCCTCGAACAGCTTGTTGATGTATCGCGACGAAATTCCGATCGCCTGCTCGATCATCATCGGGTTCAACTCCGGGTCCCGCAGGTGCTCGAGCAGATGCCGCTTCACGCGCGTCAACGTTAGCGCCTTCATCCTTGATTGCACGACATCGTTGCGCTGCAGGTTCCCGAGCGTCATCGCGATCAAAGAGATCGCGGTGTCCGACAACTGCAGCATCTCGTCCTCGGACACATGGCGGATCTGCGACGACATCTGCTCGAGAAAACCACGCATCACGCTGCCGACGCCCTGCGCGGTCGGAATCGGGCACGCGGTGCGGTGCTCCATCCCGACGACGAGCTGGTTCAAAGTCGTGCGCGGAATGCTGACGACGATCTCGTGCCACGACTGTCCGAACTGAAGGTGATGCGGGCGCGTCGCGTCGTAGATCGCGAAATCGCCCGGATGCAGCGTGACAATCTTGCCGTCCTGCTCGACCGATTGACTGCCCTCGAGCATCAGCACCGCGAAGTATTTGTCCTCGTACTCGCTGCGCGCCTGCCGATAGCGCCGGATCACCGCCTGCTCGCTCGCATGGATATCCGAGATCCGCAGCTTGTCGCATTTGCGCTGCCGCACTTTTCCGAAGAAATCAGGCTTTTGCACCGCTGCGATCTGCACGTCCGCGAACAGGCGCAGGATCATCTCGCGCCAGAATTCGATGCGTTGGCTAATCGAGCCGGCGGTTGCCACCTCGATCGCCGAACTCGTCCACTCGAACGGCGCACCGCCGGACACGACGCCCGGTACTGTGTCGCGCGCGGCGGGAATGATCGGTTGCATCGTCATGATCGTGCCCCAACATGGATGAGCGAACGGGGGATCCGGTAGCCTGCCCGTTCAAAAAGTCGTTGTCCAATCGATCCGACAGCTTACGCCGCATCGCGCGCCGACGCGACGCCCGGCGCGGCGACCCCCGCATGGTCGCGAAGGCCGCGCCGCCGGTCACACCGACGCGTGTCGTACGCGTCAGACGAGCGCCGTCTGACGCCAGTCGGACGATTGTTCAAACGCATACGCGCACCGATAGATCGTCGCCTCGTCGAAGCGGCGGCCGACCAGTTGCAGCCCGATCGGCAGATCCTCGGCAACGGCGCACGGGAGCGACATTGCGGGATGCCCGGACACGTCGAACGGTGCTGTGTTGGCGAGCATCTCGAACGCGCGCGTCAGCGATTCCGACATCGCGCAGCCGGGTTCCGGCAGCTTCGACGCGCGCATCGGCACCGTCGGCATCAGCAAAAGATCGTACGATTGCAGCGCCGCGTCGTAATCCGCGCGCAGCCGCCGCGCAAGGTTCTGGCACTTCGCGTAATAACGCCCGCGATACCGGCTCGTGAAATACTCGCCGAGCAGCATGGTCACCTTCACGGTATCCGGCAGCTCGTCGGCGCGCTCGCGCCAGCCCGCGTGGTGATCGATCATCCCTGTCACGTACAGGCCGCCCCAGTTGAAGCCGTGGCTGTTGCCCTTCATCATCTGCTGGGTTGCGCCCTCGGCCGCGATCGGCAGCCAGATCGCGGTGCCCGTCCCATGCAGTGGCACGGACACCTCGTCGACGCTCGCGCCGAGCTTGCGAAGCCGATGTGCGGCGAGTAACACCGCCTCGTCGACGACCGATTCCGCATTCGCGAGCCCGAACCCTTCGCGCAGGATCCCGATCCGCAGCCCAGCGACGCCGTCGCGGATCGCGCCGAGATAATCGGAGCGCGGCGGCAGCGCCTGCTGACGCGGATCGAGTCCGTCGTAGCCAGCAATCACATCGAGCAGCAGCGCATTGTCGAGCACGTTGCTGGTCATCGGCCCGAGATGGTCGACGGTCGCCTCGATCGGCATCGCGCCGGTGTACGGGACGAGTCCATGTGTCGGCTTCATCCCGTAGACGCCGCAATACGCGGACGGAATCCGAACCGAACCGCCCTGGTCGCTGCCGAGCGCCATGTCGACCTCGCCGCTCGCGACCAGCGCGCCGCTGCCGGACGACGAGCCGCCCGACGAATGCCCGGCCTTGCGCGGGTTGTGTACGGGCCCGGACGCGCTCGTGTGCGAGCCGCCAGAAAAACAGTAATACTCACAAGTGGATTTGCCGGCGATCGTCGCGCCGGCATCGAGCATCCGCGTGACGGCGGTCGCGTCGACGTCCGGCACGTAACCCTCGAACGTGCTCGCGCCGTTGCGCATCGGCACGCCGGCCACGCAGATGTTGTCCTTCACCGCGACGGTCTTGCCGCGCAGCTTGCCGTCGGGCGCACCGTGGATCGTGCTCTTGCGCGCCCACGCGCCGTAGCGGTTCTCGTCTCCTTCCGGGCGATAACCGGGCGTGCGCGGATACGCGACGGCCGGCAGATAATCGGGCAGCGCGTCGATCGCGTCGTACGCATCGAAATTCGCCTGCAGTGCTTCGTCGTAATCGGCGAGCTGCCGTTGATCGACATGGAAGCCGAAACCGGCTGCGAGGTCGGAAAGTTGTTCACGGGTCGGCCGCTTGATAGCCATCAACGTTCTCCAGATCGGTAAGACGGCGCCGCACACGCGGCGCCCGGACCATTCAGCGGGCGGTGGCGATCGCGACGGCGTCGCGCATCATCCCGGTTCGCGGATGGCAATTCACGTATTCGTACACCTGATGTTTCGCGTCGAACACGGACACCTCGTGATAGAGCCGCAGCTTCGACAACCCGGCGACGACGCGGAAGAACGTGACGAAGATCCGCAGATGGGTCGGATGCGATTCGGCCCAGCGTTCGAGCCGGTCGAGCGAACGCCAGTGCCCGATGTTGTAGCTCTCGTCGAGCAGGTTGCCGTTGAGATCGATCGACTGCACGTAGCGGTTGCTGTAGCAGCCGGCGTCGGCGCCGTTGTCGCGCAGGAAGTCCATGCCGGCGCGCAGCGTCGGCTCGATCTCGTCGAGATACAGCCGGCGCTCGTCGTTCTCGGTCGCGCGCCAGTCCTGCCCGGATCGGATCAGCGCGATGTTGTCGTGCGCATGCACGACGACGCGGCCGGCTTTCGACGGATCGCCATGCACGATCCGCAGCTCGCCGTCCGGCCGCATCCAGTCGACCTGCGAGATCGGAAAGCGGTCGCGCATCGATCCCCAGTAGCCGTGTTCCTCGACCTCGCCGCTGCCGCTGTCCATGATCGCGCCGACGCCCGGAAAATCCTCGGTGAACGCGTACAACGTCTCGAACTGCTCCGCGCGCGGAGCGACGATCTCACGGAAATAGCCGATCCCGTCGGTGAGACGCTCGTCGGACGCCCACCATTCGGCGATCGCGGGCGACGTGAGCCAGCGCTCGTACGCGGCCGGGTCGCGCCAGTAGCCGACGGCGATCAGGTTGTCATACCCCTGGTTGTCCGTGTGCTGCGTCAGGTCGTGGTTAGCGGGGCCGTCCGCCGCGCCGAAATCTGCGACGATCCGGCGCAAAGCGGCGAGCGCGGTCGCCCGCTTGTCGGTGCCCTGATACTGCACGCCGAAGTAACCCATCACGACCAGGTTCAGGTCCTCGGCCGCGCGTGCGACGTACATCGGGAACGGCGGCTGGTAATCGTCGGCGACGCGGCGCGACAGTGTGCGCGGGCAGACCAGGTGTTTGTCGATGGCGGATTCCATGAATGACCTCGTTCGAAAATTAATGGGATGTCGAAGAATCAAAGATAAGGATGACGAATCGGTAAGGCTCAGACCCGGTTCAGAAAATGTGCGCGTAGCGCAGACCGACGAGCAGGCTGTCCTTCGGACCGTTGCGCACGCTCAGGTCAGTGCCGAGCTGGATCTGCACCTGGTCGGCTTTCGTCACGAATTTCGACGCAGTTACCCGCATCCGTGTCGTGCGCAGTGCGTCGTGGCTGTCGATCCCGTCGACGCTAGTCTCACCGCCCCAGAACTGCGTGACGCCGAGGCCAAGCGACGTGCCCGGATCCGGCATGTAGCGGACCATCGCCTGCGCGCTGTAGCTCATTCGCTGATGTAGCGTCGCGCCGCTCGCGCCGTATGACGTGTTGTTGCCGTACCAGATCGCGTCGCCGACCAGATCGAGCGCCCAGTGCGGCGAGAAGTGCTTCACGTACGCGGCCTGGAAGTCGAGCGACCAGCGGTTCGCGCCGAAGTTGAGACTGCGGTTCTGGTCGTAGCTGCCCGTGGGCGCGTACAGATAGACGGTCGCGGCCGCGATGTCCTTCGCGTCGTTCAGGCGGAGCTTCAGCGGCGCGGTCAGGATCACGTCGCCCACGCCAGTCGTGCTGCCGAGCGCGCTCGCGTTGCCGAAGCCGCTGACGTGACCGAACGGTAGCAGGATCTGCGGATCGATCGTCAGCCGGTCGGTCAGCTGGAACACGTGCAGCAGACGCGCGATGCCGACGTTCGACTGCAAGTCGAAATCCGACGTCTTGCTACCGTTCGAGTAATACGCGTTCGTCGCCGAGTAGTTGTAGTACAGCACGCCGATGGTCGCGCCGGCCGGGTACTGCTCGTAGTCGCCCGGATCGACCTCGACCGCGCCCGCGTAGTGCGTTGCGACCAGCATCAGCGACGCGCCGATCCAGCTCGCGATCCGCTTCAGTTTAGTTTTGTTGACGTTTTCCATCATTCCCCTCACCTGGATGAGCAGACACAACCGCGCTCGACGTGCGAGGAACGTGTGCCGTTACCGGACGCCAGTATTGTGGTGTGCTGCGTGGCTGTTATCCGGCAGTGCGTCCGACGCGCCGCCGATTCGTGACAACCCGATGGGCGTCGCTTGAGAGAGAGAATAGGAAGGCAAAATATGCGGTTCTGTTTCCTGACGGAACAAGAAATTGGCTGGGGCGGGCTTCTGCGATCGGCGCTACGCGGCGGCAACAAAACGGCTATCCGTCACTATGATTTCCTGCCGACGGAGCGCCCCGGCCGTCGGCGCATACGACAGTCGGGCGCCTCGTATACAGCGGGTTGCCCCGCGCACTTCCCGCCCCGTCGCCGACTGCGCGCCTGAATCCGTCTCAGCACAGTTTCTGATCCGTTCGGACAAAGAACCACGCTTTTTCTCTTCTTACCCTGTTCTTCGAGCGTGACCGGAAACGCCCGCGTACCCGCCCGGGCACGGTGGCGGCATCGACGCCACGACGGTCATCCCGATCCATCACAAGGAGTCCCCACCATGAGCGCGAACCCATCCGCGGAAACGACCTCGACGCCCGGCGAACGTGCCTGGGCACTGCTTCGGGTCATGAGGGAAAAGAACCTGATCCCCGACGGCTATATCGAAGGCCTGACGGAACTGATGTCGACGACCTGGGATCCGGCGAACGGCGCGCGCATCGTCGCGCGCGCGTGGGTCGATCCGGCATTCCGCGAGCTGCTACTGAAGGACGGCACCGCGGCGTGCGCGCAGTTCGGCTACACCGGCCCGCAAGGCGAATACATCGTCGCACTCGAAGATACGCCGACGCTGAAGAACGTGATCGTCTGCAGCCTCTGCTCGTGCACGAACTGGCCGGTGCTCGGTCTGCCGCCCGAGTGGTACAAGGGCTTCGAATACCGCGCGCGACTCGTTCGGGAAGGCCGCACGGTGCTGCGCGAACTCGGCACCGATCTGCCCGACGACGTCGTCGTGAAGGTATGGGACACGACGGCCGAAAGCCGCTACCTGGTGCTGCCGGTACGCCCGGAAGGCAGCGAGCAGATGAGCGAAGCCGAGCTGCAAACGCTAGTCACGAAGGACGTACTGATCGGCGTCGCGCTGCCGCGCGTGGGCTGATCAGCACCGCCCTATCCCAACGACATTCATTCAGGAGTACACATATGGACGGCTTTCACGACCTCGGCGGCTTCCAGGGCTTCGGCCGGGTTCCGCATGCGATCAACAGCCTCGGCTACAAGCCGGTATTCAAGGAAGACTGGGAACATCTCGCGTACAGCCTGATGTTCATCGGCGTCGATCAGTTGAAGAAATTCAGCGTCGACGAAGTGCGACACGCGGTCGAACGGATCGACGTGCGCCAGCACGTCGGCACGCGCTACTACGAGCGCTACGTGATCGCGACCGCGACGCTGCTTGTCGAAACCGGCGTGCTGACGCAGGAAGAACTCGACCGCGCGCTCGGCTCGCGGTTCAGGCTCGCGAATCCGCCGCATTCGCCGGGCCGCGCGGCCCACGCCGGCTCGACGCGGTTCGAAGTCGGCGACCGCGTGATCGTCCGCGACGAATACGTGAGCGGGCACATCCGCGCACCGGGTTACGTGCGCGGAAAGGAAGGCATCGTGCTGCATCGGACGACCGAATCGTGGCCGTTCCCGGACACGATCGGTCACGGCGATACCAGCGCCGTGCATCAGCCGACCTATCACGTCGAATTTCGCGTGAAGGATCTGTGGGGCGATGCCGCGGACGACGGCTACGTGGTTGCCGATCTGTTCGAAGGCTATCTGGACCGCGCGCCGGCACGCGCCGATGCCGCAGCCGCGCGGGGCGGAAAACACGCCGACGGTGTGCCGGCGTGAATACAATCGCGCCATCATTCGCGTCATCATCTGCACCGGACGATCCGGCGGCACGGATCCCGGTGACCGTGCTGTCCGGGTTCCTCGGCGCGGGGAAAACGACGCTGCTGAACCATGTCCTGTGCAATCGCGCGGGACTGAAGGTCGCGGTGATCGTCAACGACATGAGCGAGGTGAACATCGACGCGGACGATGTGCGGCGGCATGTCGAGCTGCATCGCGGCGAGGACGAGCTCATCGAGATGAGCAACGGCTGCATCTGCTGTACGCTGCGCGCTGATCTGCTTGAGCAGATCAGCGTGCTTGCGCGGCAGAGACGCTTCGATTACCTGCTGATCGAATCGACCGGCATCTCGGAACCGATGCCGATCGCCGAAACGTTCGCGTTTCTCGACCGGAACGGCTTCAGTCTCAGCGAGCTCGCGCGACTCGATACACTCGTCACCGTCGTGGACGGCGAAACGTTCGAGGCGATGCTGGAATCGACTGACCCCGTCTCGGCCGGTGGCAGTGGCGATGACCGCGATCAAGGCAATGACGGCATCGACCCGCGCAAGCTCTCGGATCTGCTGGTCGAGCAGGTCGAATACGCGAACGTAATCCTGGTCAGCCGGATTGATCGGATCGGCGAAGCGGATTTCGAGCGGCTGCGGGCGGTGCTCGTCTCGCTGAATCCGTCCGCGCGGATCCTTCCGATGGCAAACGGAAAAGTCGATCCGTCAGAGGTGCTGCATACCCGCCGGTTCGATCTGCCGGCGCTCGTCCAATCACCGGGCTGGATGCAACGGATACGGGCCGACGATCGGCCGTCGGAATCGGAGTCGTATGGGATCGCGTCATCGGTTTATCGGGAGCGCGCGCCGTTTCATCCGGCGCGCCTCCTGGCGTGGTTACAGCAACCATGGAGCAACGGCCGCCTGCTTCGCTGCAAGGGCTATTTCTGGACTGCGCATCGCCATGTCGATATCGGTATGCTCGTCCAGACCGGCGGGCGCTTTCAATGGGGCTATGTCGGACGTTGGTGGCGCTTCGTTCCGCAGCCGGACTGGCCGCGCGACGACTATCGTCGTCAGGGCATAATCGACAAATGGGAGGAGCCGGTCGGCGATTGCCGGCAGGAAATCGTGTTCATTGGACAGGCGATCGACCACGCCCGGCTGCGGCGGGAGCTCGATGCGTGTCTGCTGGCCATTACCGAAATAGACCCGGGCCCGAACGAATGGGCGCATCTGCCGGGTGCCGATGCGTTCGATGCGGAGGCGGTCGCAGGCTATCGGTGACGCCGCCCCGCGCTCCTTGATTTTCTCGCAACAGGCCATCGGTCATGTCCGGCGTAATTTCAAGCATGCCGATGCGGGGCGCTCGCTTTCTCGAGCCGCGGACACTTCGAAGATCGGCTGTGCTGAGCCGATCGAGCAACCTGGGCATAAGGCGACGCGCAGATGCGCCCTCATCTCAAGCTCCGCAGTTCCCTCGCGGCAGTCCTCAGTTCAAGCCTGTGACGCAGCCTGCGCACACAGATGTATCGGTATCGCTAACCCTACGTGTCCGACATGTACATCGCGCTGTTCAGCCACTTCATCCCGTGCGGTGTTCACGAAGCCGTCTACATCCTCGACGGGCTGATCCGGAATGGCGCCGACGTCAAGCCCGACACGATCCACGGCGATACGCAGGCGCAGAGCGGTCCGGTATTCGGCCTGTCCTACGTGACGGGCATCAGTCTGATGCCGCGCATGCGCAACATCAAGGATCTCGTGCTGTACAAGGCCGACAAGCGCCGCAAGTATGAGCACATCGACAGCCTTTGTGCCAGGCCATTGACTGGACGCTGATCGAGCGACACTATCTCGACATGATGCGTGTCGCAGTGTCGATCAAGGCGGGCAGAATGACGCCGTCCACGATCCTTCGCCGCCTCGGCTCGGAGAGCACGAAAAACAAGCTCTACTTCGTATTTCGGGAACTGGGGCGCGTGATCCGGACGTTGTTCCTGCTGAAATATCTCAACGAACCGGAGTTGCGCCGCACGATTCACGCGGCGACCAACAAGAGCGAGCAGTTCAACGACTTCGCGCAGTGGCTGATGTTCGGCGGCGAAGGCGTCATCGCCGAGAACGTCCGGCACGAGCAGCGCAAGGTGATCAAGTACAACCATCTCGTCGCGAACATGGTGATCCTGTACAACGTGCAGTGGATGTCGCGCAGGCTGAAGGAGTTGCAGCAGAAGGGGCATCCGGTCGATGCCGAGGTGCTCAAGGTGCTGTCGCCATACCGGCGGGAACACATCAACCGGCTCGGTGACTATCTGCTGGATCTCCAGCGCCCCGTCCCGCCACTCGATCCGACCATCGATTTCGCATTCAAATCAGCAGCTTAGGCTGAGATGTGGCGGATTTTTAACGAATCCCCGCCAGACCTCATTTCGAATTGGTCGCTCGCCTCCTGGCGCATGACGCTCCGCCCTAAGCGGGATCGTCGACCACGCCCACAGGAATAGAAAATCCCACCTTTACCCGGTCCATGATGACCATCGTTTTAAAGCCTTTGATGTCCGGGTTCTCATAGAAAAAGCGGCGGGTAAATTTCTCATAGTCCTCCATGTCCCTGGCGGTGACGACCAACGCAAAGTCCGACTCGCCTGTCACGTAGTACCCATTCATCACCTCAGGCGTCGTACGTATCGATTCCTTGAAGCGGTCGACTATGTCCGCGCGCTCCCGCTCAAGTGACACCAGCACGAACATCGAGATGTGCCGTCCGACCGCTTTCGGCTCAATGACCGCAACGTCCGCCTGGATCACACCCTCGGCACGAAGCCTTTTCAGCCGACGTTGTACGGCAGTCGACGAAAGGTTCACCTTTGCCGCAAGTTCGTCCGACGTGAGGCGATTGTTCGCCTGAACGGCCTTGAGAATACGTGCATCGATCTGGTCAATATTCGCCATCTGTGGAACGCAGTTTTGCTGCGTTTGTCCTCGCTATACGCCCGAATACTGCGTCAAGGTGAATTTTTTCGCCGGATTTTGCTTTATTGCCCAGCTAATCTACCTCATGTCAATTCAATCGACCACTCCTGCTCCTTCACTCGCGGAGCCTCGGCGTGCCGGGTCTCTCCCGAAACACGCAAAAGCCGTTGAGTTATGCCGGTCTACTTGGCACCGGTGCACTCGTGGCAGAACGCTGAGTCGCAGGGGAAGGTTCGATGTCCGTGACAGATCCGGTGACGGGCGAGGTTATCGCGGAGTAGCGCGTTGCGATGAGGGGTGGATCGATGCCGCAATGGATGCAGACTCTGAAGGAGCGCGCCACGGTGTCGATGACTACATGGAACTCAAATACGTCTGCTTCGGCAATCTGGCCGGGTAGATCATCGGAGAATAAAGAATGGCAACCAGTAGCAGCACAGCGGAGCTGGACCGCGCGAGCGTCCTGCATCCGTTCACGAACCTTAAAGACTTCGCCGATGGCACCCTCGGAGACCCGACGATCGTCGAAACGGCAAAGGGTGTGAGGATCAAGGACTCGACCGGGCGGGAATTCATTGATGGCTTCGGCGGCCTGTATTGCGTGAACGTGGGCTACGGTCGCACTGAAGTCGCGGACGCCATTACGCGTCAGGCAAACAAGCTTGCGTACTACCACAGCTACGCCGCGCACACGACCGAGGAGCTGGCGAAACTGTCAAGCCGGCTGGTAAAGATGGCGCCAGGAACCATGAGCAAGGTCTTTTATGGACTTTCCGGTTCAGACGCCAACGAGACTCAGGCAAAGCTGGTCTGGTATTACAACAATCTGCTTGGCCGGCCGCGAAAGAAAAAAATCATTTCTCGGGACCGGGGATATCACGGCTGCACGGTGGTAGCCGGATCCATGACGGGAATGAGTTTCTATCACGATCACATGGACTTGCCATTCCCCGGAATCCTGCACACCGGTGTCCCGCATCATTACTGGGGCGCCGTGCCCGGCGAAACCGAGGAAGCCTTTTCCTTGCGGCGCGCGCAGGAACTTGAAGCACTGATTCTCGCTGAGGACCCGGATACCGTCGGAGCTTTCATCGCCGAGCCCGTGCTGGGCACCGGCGGCCTCACTCCGCCACCGAAGGGCTACTGGCCCGCGATTCAATCGGTGCTGCGCAAGTACGACATCCTGCTTATCGCCGACGAGGTGATCTGCGGATTCGGCCGTATCGGAACGCCCTTCGGCTGCAACATGTACGGAATTGTGCCGGATCTCGTTACCGTGGCGAAGGGATTGACCTCTGCGTACTTCCCACTGTCGGCTGCGATCGTGAGTGAAAAAGTCTATCGGGTGATGGAGGCAGGCGCGAGCCGCGTCGGAGCCTTTTCGCACGGTTACACGTACTCAGGCCATCCGATCGGCGCAGCGACAGCCAATGCGGTTCTCGACATTGTCGAGCGGGAAAACCTGGTCGAAAAGGCAGCTTCGACCGGGGCATACCTCCAGGCGCGCATGCACGAGCGGTTCGCAGACCTTCCGATCGTCGGAGAGGTTCGGGGCGTTGGCATGCTCGCGGCCATAGAGTTCGTGGCCGATCGTGATCGGAAGCTCCGGTTCGATCCAGCCTTGAAAGTCGGCGCGCGCATCTCCAGGGCAGCCCGGGACCGGCAACTCATTGCGCGAGCCATGCCTCATGGAGACATCCTCGGCTTTGCGCCGCCGCTGGTCATGACGGAGAGTGAAGTCGACGAAATGATGGAGATCACGGCAGCAGCCATCAGACAGGTAACCGACGAACTGGTGCGCTACGGAGCAAGGTTCTAAGCCCATCGCCTGCCCACACGCCCTCTTCCAGGAGCGCTTTCATGTCAGACGAGACTTTCGCATCAGCCGGTGTTGCTGGTTCGATTCTTGAACGGGTTGCGCGTCATCCCGGAGTTGGAGACTCCGTCGAAAGTCCCAATCCGCCAGGGCATCCCGTGTCCACGATCTCAGATCCCGTCCATGCGACCGCGTGTAGCGGAAAAACGTGCAGCCCCATCCCCGCTGTCTCCGTTCGCAACCTGAGGAAAAGCTTCGGAAACGTCCCGGTCCTGAAGGGCATCGACCTAGCAGCAAATCAGGGAGACGTGATTTCGATCATCGGCGCGTCCGGATCAGGCAAGAGTACGGCGTTGCGTTGTATCAACCTGCTCGAGACACCTGATGCAGGGGAGATCGAGATCTGCGGCGAACTGGTCAGGCTGCGGTCGGGAGGTCAAGGGCGCAACGAGCCTGCGGACCGGCGCCAGATCGAACGCATTCGTCAAACCGCCGGCATGGTGTTTCAGAGTTTCAACCTGTGGTCGCATCTCACGGTGCTGCAAAACGTGATCGAGGCGCCAGTTCACGTGCTCAGGAAGCCACGTAAAGAGGCGACCGAACACGCGCTGCATTTACTCGCAAAGGTCGGCCTCTCCGACAAGCGGGACCACTATCCCAGTCGCCTCTCAGGTGGACAGCAACAACGCGCTGCAATTGCCCGCACGCTTGCGATGCAGCCGAAAGTCATGCTGTTTGATGAACCGACGTCTGCCCTCGACCCGGAACTCGTCGGAGAGGTGCTACGTGTTATCCGCGGGCTGGTTGACGAGGGCCGCACGATGCTTCTCGTCACGCACGAGATGCGCTTTGCGCGCGAAGTGTCGGACCGGATCATATTCCTGCATCAGGGACGAGTGGAGGAAGAAGGAAAACCGGACCACCTGTTCGACTCCCCCCAGTCTGACCAGACGCGCAGATTCTTGCGGCAGCAATTCTGATTCGTCGCGACGGACCGCGTGGATTTACGGGCGAACACCTTTTTTGTTTGATGCAACCAAGGGCACCCAATAGTGGGCGCCCGAACAATCTGGAGAATGGAAATGTCGAAAGGAAAACTCTTAAGTTGTCTGCTTGGCCTGTTGTTCTCTGCCATTTCCACCTCCGGTGTGGCTGCGCAAGGTGTCCTGACCGTCGGAACCGAGGGCGACGCTCCGCCCTATAGCATGGCCGACGCCAGCGGCAATGTAACGGGCTTTGACGCAGATGTCGCGCGAGCGATCTGTGCAAAGCTCGACGTCACCTGCAAATTTGTCGTCCAGGCTTTCGACACGTTGATTCCAGCCCTCGACGCAAAGCGGTTCGACATCATCATCTCCGGCCTGGGTATCACCGAAGAGCGGAAAAAGAAAATCAGTTACTCGATCCCCTACGCGTCAGCACCGCAATATTTCATCGTACCCAAGGGTTCGCCCCTCGCGAAGCTTGCTTCGCTGCCCCCGCTCCTCACTGCGCTGAAGGGGAAATCCATCGGTGTGGTGACAGGCACGACCTACTCGCGATATATCGCGAAGAACATTCCCGATGCAACGGTCAAGAGCTACGATTCACTGACCCAGATGGAGAGCGACCTGAGTGCAAGGCGTTTCGACGCTGCGTTTGACGACGGGTCTTCATGGACCGACTACCTGAAAAAGCCGGAGGGTGCCAGTTTTGAAATGGTTCCAGTCAAGGTCGTCGCAACAGACGACCCGTCCACCCTGGGTCATGGGATGGGCGTCGGCATCCGCAAGGACAATCAGGATTTGACGAAGAAAATCGACGTCGCGCTCTGTGACATCATCAAGAGCGGTCAGATGAAAGCGATGAGCGAGAAGTGGTTCAGTGACGACTACTCGCTGACCTGCAAGTAATTTAACTCTGGAGCCGTTATGGACATTGCTCTTTCACGCCTGCTATGGGAAGACGGATGGGGCTTGTCCATTCTTCGCGGGAGCGTCGTCACGGTGGCGGTTGGCGTTCTCGGAATGGGCTTCGGGTTGCTGCTCGGGCTTCTGCTGGCCGCGGTGAAATGGGCCCGGGTTCCGGTAGTTTCGCAGGTGGCCGATGTGTACACGGTAATCGTGCGAAGCGTGCCGGGGCTGCTGGTGGTGTATCTGATCTTCTTCGGATCGGTCGAGTTCATCGCGAGAGTGGGTACGTTTTTCGGGTATGCCGATGCGTTTCAAAGTGCTTACTCTTTTATCGTCGGTGTGGTTTCCGTTGGGGCCATTGCCGCGGCCTATGCGGCAGAGGTTTTTCGCGGCGCCCTCGATGCGATTCATCCCGGGCAGATCGAGGCAGCGCGCGCCGTCGGGATGCAAACAGGCAAGCTTTATACACGGATCGTCGGGCCTCAGATGTTCCGGTACGCGTTGCCGGGCATCAGCAACGTCTGGCAGGCGACGATCAAGGATACGTCGCTCGTTTCGGTGACAGGGTTGGCGGAACTCATTCGTGTCGCCTACATCGGCGCTGGCACCACGCGGCAACCGCTGATCTTCTTTGTCATCGCAGCCGTCGTGTTCTTCGTCATCACCCTGTTCAGCCAGGTTGCTTTCGGTCTGGTCGAACGCAACCTGAATCGCGGCGTGAGAGTGGTGTAAGGATGGACATCGACCTCATTCAACAGGCCATCCCGCTGCTCCTCAAGGGACTCGCTACGACACTCGGAATAGGGCTCGTGGCGATCGTCGTCGGTTTTCCACTAGGCCTTGGCTTCGCACTCGCCAGACTATCGTCAAACCGCACCCTCGCCGCATTCGCCCTGCTCTATAGCATGGTGTTTCGTGGCACACCGCTGCTGGTGCAGATTTTCATCATCTATTTCGGACTGGGGCAGTTACAGTTTCTCAGGGACCAGACTGCCCTCTGGTGGTTCTTCAGCGATGGCTTTAACTGCGCGACGCTCGCCATTACGTTGAATACCGCTGCCTATACCTCGGAAATCCTCAGGGGCGGCCTCATGGCGATTCCCGCTGGCGAGATCGAGGCGGCTCGCGCGTGCGGGATGTCGAACTGGCTATGCTTCCGGCGCATCCGGTTTCCCCTTGCATTTCGCCAGGCGCTCCCGGCTTATGCGAACGAGATCACCGTCATCGTCAAGGAGTCGAGTCTTGCGTCGACCGTTACGGTTCTTGAGATTACAGGCCTGGCCAAACGATTGATGAGCGAGACATTTGCGGTTGTCGAAGTATTCACGTTGGCTGGATTGCTGTACCTGATCGTCAATTTCGCGGTGTTGCTCGTCATGAGGTCATGGCTGGAACCACGACTATCCATGCACCGCACTGTTGCCAGATCAAACTCCTGGCTGCGATTTTACCGACGGCGGGTGTGAGGGTCAGGTTTCGTCCTGCGGACCGCCCGGTATAGCAGTCACGTGAACTTCCGAAGCTTGAATCAGTTGAAAGCACATTGAGTTGAGGTACTGTCCTTATGGGCCATATTGTCGTTGTCGGAGCCGGAATTGTCGGCCTCTCTGTATCCCGTTCGGCGCTGCTAAGCGGACACAAGGTCACTCTGCTCGAGCAAGGCGCGATCGCCAACCCCGCTTCCGCGTCCTACGACCAGCATCGGATGATCCGCTATCAGTACGGTGACGCTGAGGGTTATACGCGCATGGTGGATGACGCATTTAAAGAGTGGGATCGTCTATGGGCCGATCTCGGCGTTCAGCATTTCTCCAACACCGGAACGATGGGCATTTCGCAGTCACCCGGCGACTACACGGGAAGGAGTCTGGCGACGTTTCGCAAGCTAGGCATCGCGCATGAAGTCCTCGATCGGGAAGCGGCTGAGCGAATGTGTCCTCAATTGAGCTTGCCGGACAACAACTGGGGGCTTCTTGCGCCGACGGGGGGCGCGCTGTTTGCCAGTCGCATAGTCGATGATCTGGCGCGTTGGGTCTCGGCCAAAGGTGCCGCGAAACGAGCGCATACCAGGGTGGTACGCGTCGACCCAGCGCGCAGCGAGGTCACGCTCGAAGATGGCTCGCTTGTGTCGGGAGACCTCGTGGTCATCGCATGCGGCGCCTGGCTCCCCGAGCTCTTTCCCGACTACGGAGGAATGCCAACATTCCGGCAGGCCGTCTGCTATGTGGAACCGCCGGAAGAGTATCTCGATGCATGGCGCAACAGCCCCTGTCTCACCGATCTCGGCCCCGGCGATAACTACGCAATCGCGCCCATTCACGGGACAGGACTGAAATTCGGCTCTGGAAGCCATAGGCGGCCCGGGCGTCCATGCGATGGATTCCAGTCACTGGCCTCCGAAGGCGATGAGGTCATCAGCCATTTTTCCCCGTTCCTTCGGCAAGCTGCCCGATACAGGCCGGTCCGCATGCAGGTCGGGTACTACGTAAAGGACGCCAGCGAGCGGTTCCGCGTCGACCCACTGGGACGCACCGTCGTGATCACGAACTGCGACGGCCAGATGTTCAAGTTCGGCCCACTTATCGGTGCCCGCGTGATTGGATGCTTCGACGGCCAGCAATCTGCCTCCGATCTGAACCGCTGGGCCGCGGGCTATTGAACAGCGTGAAGTCCGGTCTCCCGTGTGTTCAGGCGCCAGTTCCGCACAAAGTTAGCCAAACCGGAACGGCTGTGGTGCAAATAGCGGTTAACGAATCGGTTAGAGTGTCGGGCTGGGGATTTGAGGACCCGCGATGAGCAAACTGAAGAGTCCGGACGGGCTGTTCGCGGGCCGTCACTTTGACCGTGATGTGATCATTCTTTGTGTGCGCTGGTATCTGCGCTACAAACTCAGCCTGCGCGATCTCGTCGAGATGATGGCTGAGCGAGGGTTGTCGCTGGCTCACACGACGATCCTGCGTTGGGTGCAGCGCTATACGCCCGAGTTCGTCAAGCGCTGGAACCATTTCGCCACGCCTGCGGGACGGTCGTGGCGGGTTGACGAGACGTACCTGAAGATCCGGGGCAAATGGGTTTATCTATATCGGGCGGTGGATCGCGTCGGCCAGACGGTAGACTTCATGCTCAGGGCAAAGCGCGATGTGGCTGCGGCAAAAGCCTTTTTCAGCAAGGCAATCAAACATCAGGGCCAGCCACCGGAGACGGTCACGCTCGATGGGTATGCCGCATCGCACCGCGCCGTACGGGAGATGAAGACTGATGGCCTGTTGCCCAAGGACACGAAGGTGCGGTCTTCGAAGCATCTCAATAATCTGATCGAACAGGACCACCGTCACATCAAGTCCAGAACGAACGTGATGCTCGGCTTCAAACGGTTCAGGAGTGCCGCGACCACCATTTCAGGTATCGAGTTGATGCATCGCATTCGCAAGAGGCAGTTCGATTTCTCCGATCTCGGCATCAACGATACCGCTACGACCGGTGTCTGGAATGCTGTCCTGTTCAATCGATAAGATATCCATATCTATAAGAAACATCTCGGCCGCGTCCCCTTTTTGCACCAGATCCGTTGTACGCACCTCGCCAGGATCGATCCACCACAGGGAGACGGCGATCAGTCCATTCAGTGCAATCGCAACCATTGCCAAGCCCAGCCAGCTGATCGGGCGATGGTGTGATCGCTGTCCGGTAGCTGGCGCTGGAGCCGGTGTGGGAGAAATGGGCGGCGGGAGGTCATTCGACATGGCCTCATGTCTCCGGTGGGGCGGCAGGAGCTGCCTTTGTTTTGATGGCCAGCGTAGCTGGGCGATACCGCCGTCGCGTTTGATTGACGCGTGTCGTTGCTTCGGGTCGACGGCCATGACAGACGGCAATCCATAGAGGGTTGCAACTTTACGTCAATTGATCGCTAAGTGCCTATCGTCAATAGACTTTTTTATCCTACATAGCGCTTTACGCACTGAGGTTGCAACTTTACTGGTAAATCTGTCTCAACTTTACTTCGTTTGACAACGGCGATGCAAACGGTGTTGTCAGCGGTGCAGCGCGGGGGCCATAAAGCGCACAAGCCTTGGCCGACAAGCGCGGTAACGACGATTGTTAGCGCCGTACTTACAACAATGGACACGGCTATCGGGAGCAGGTCATGAGCCACTTGGCCGGCAAAGACCATGATGCCCACTCCTGCCGGAACGAACAAAAGAGGCAGAAACCTAAGCAGGGCGAGAGAGTCGCTTATCAATGGCGGATGAAAGGCCGGGGCGGAGACTCAGGGAGGCTAACAACAGGATCATCCCTATCATCGCGCCGGGAATCGGCAGGTTCCCGGCGTATGCGATTAACTCCCGCCGTAGAGCGCGTTCAAGCGATCCAGCGTGCCGTCCTTCTGGGCGCGCTGCAATTCCTGATAGACATCCGCGCGAGTCTTGCCAACGTGGGCACCGCTCATGCTACCGCCCCCGGGCGTGCCGCCGACTGCGGCCGACGTCATGGCTGCGTTGCTGTCGGTTGCCGTACTCGCTATGCTAGCGTCGTCGCCCGCATAGGCCAGCGTGGCGCACAACGCCAATACGGCAATAGGGATCAAAGTCAGAGTTTTCATCATATCCTCCAGCATGGTGTATGACATGCCCGACGCCAATCGAATCATGCAGTTGGCGCCGGGATTTCGTGCCGCTTCGAAAGGCATCGAAGGTTCTTGCAAGGACTCGACACGCTCTTGCAATACCAGGGCAGAATTTTCTTTATTCGCGAGTTATCTCCTTTTTTTATCGCGACCGCTCCAGGATAGGACCCGGGCATCCAGCCAGGATCTATTTTCATTCCCTGCAATTTACTTGCTTGGTGTTTATGAAAGTTCTGCCGGGTGTTCCAGTTGGAACGATATTGGAATTATTTTTGAGATCTGTAAGTAGGACGTCGGCGTAGCGCACGCAAGCCAGCTCAAGGCTCTGTCTGGATGGACGAGTCCTATTTCCCACGGCCCATCCATAGGGCCAAGACAGTGCGGAATTCAGAACTACAACGTTCAAGGGATATTGGTGTTCATGGCGGCGATCCTCGTGGAACTGCCGGGTTTCGACTGCCCAGCCCGTCCACGTGTTGCGGCACGCCGGCAGGTACCACTGCACTGTATGCGCTGACCGCATGCGCGTGAATAAGGCACTGTTCCTAAACGAGGCTAAGGGATTGCCTTATTCAGTGACCGGGCTCCGCCCTATTGGCTCTCGATCCACTGAATTGCGAAGCGCATCAGTTCGTTGCCGCTACGGATATTCAGCTTTTCTTTGATGTTGGCCCGGTGTGCCTCGATGGTCTTGACGCTCCGATTCAGTTTCGCGGCGATTTCGCGGGTACTGAAGCCGAGTCCGATCAGGTGCAGGATCTCGAATTCCCGTTCCGAAAGGCTTCCAATTGAACCCGCCGGCATTTTTTTGGGACCCGCAAGGGACCGCGCCAACTTTTCATGCATGGCGGTGCTCAAATAAATATTGCCTGCCAGCACTTCGCGGATGGCGCTCACGACATGCTCGGTGGCCTCGAGTTTCATCAGGTACCCGTTTGCCCCAGACCGTAGTGCTCGTTCGGCAAACAGGTTTTCGTCATGCATGCTGAGGACGAGGATTGCCAGATTTGGATAGCGTTGGCGGAGGGTCTTGACAAGGTCCAGGCCGGAGTCCGATTGCAGACTGATGTCCACAATGGCCATGTCGGGCTGGCAGGCCATCGCCGCCAGGGCTTCTTCGGCGCTGCCGGCCGCACAGCCGACGTTCAGGTCCTCTTGCAGATTCAGCAAGTGCGTCATCCCCTCCCGGATGATGGGGTGGTCATCCACGATCAGGATTTGAATCGCGCGGCCTGGGCTAGACGAGTTCCCGTGCATGGTCTGGGCGCTCCGGTATCGGATAGCTGATGGCGACCGTGGTGCCACCCAAAGCATTGCGGGTCACAGTGCAAGAGCCGCCCAGAAGACTGGCCCGGTGACGCAGGTTGTGGAGTCCCAGTCCTGCGGCACGCTCCATTTGTTCCGGGCCGACGCCCACCCCGTCGTCACTGATTGAAAGCGTCTGCAAACCGCCTACGCGCCCCAGGTCGATCCAGATGTGGCGGCCTTCGCTATATTTCAGCGCATTGTTGACTGCTTCCTGCGCCGCACGGTACAGGTTGATCTGAGTAGGCGGATCCAGTAAGTCCACATCTGGCTCGATCCGGAGCATGCAGTCTATGCCATTAAGCGTGCGAGCCGTTTCCGCCAGCCCATGCAGCGCGGCCGCAAGGCCACCATATTCAATGGCGACCGGGTCCAGCCCATGGGCAATCCTGCGGGTCATCAAGGACGCCTGCTTCACCAATCCGACGATGATAGTGGCGTCGGCGGCGGCTGGGTGGCCCTGCGTCTGGAGTTTCTGATTCAAGGCGGCGCAGTACAGACCCAGGCTGGTCAGGTGTTGCCCAAGTCCGTCATGCAGTTCCCGGCCGAAGAGTCTCTGCTGCTGATCGCCGACCTGGATCAGTTCTCCTTCCAACAGACGGCGCCGCGCGATCTCCTCCTTTAGTTCGCTGTTTGTCTTCTCCAGGTCTTCGGTTCGCTCCTGGACGCGCCGTTCCAATTCGATGTGGGATGCCTGCAGCAGACTATGGACGCGCTTCTCCTGAGCACGTACCGCCACCAGCAGCAGTCCGGTCACCGCCACGACGTTCGCGAAGGTGCACCACCTCACGAGGC
>NZ_JBYSWU010000072.1:0-34517 GCF_058781505.1 Paraburkholderia sp. FW306-2-2C-D06C
GATCATGAACACGATATCCATAACGCCCGTCCCTCAAACCCCGTTTACACGGGACCCAAATTCAACAGCCTGCTAGGCCAATCGGGTGAACGGCCGCTCTTGGCCGACCCCGGACACGCGATAAAGCAGATCATCACCCGAGTTCGATCGGCTGCCCGTGCCGCGTATGGCGCGCCGCCGCGTCCCACGCGTTGCGGCGACGCAGGAGCGAGTCGTCAGTCACTAGTCCCTTGATCGTGCTGATGCGCTCCAGCGCTGTCAGCCAATGACAGTAGTAAGTGTCGCCGCGGTCTGTGTCGCCGGTGGCCTGCGCGTCGCAGATTGCCTGGTTCAAGCACTTTGCCCACTCCGCCCAGGTGAACATGCCGCACTCGTGCAACGCCAGCGTCATGGCAAACGCCTGCGCTTCCCATGGCGCGTTGAAAACGGGCCCTGCATCGTCACAAGGCAATGCCGGCAAGGTAGCGCGCAGTTCGGGCAGGTTCGTCTGAGCGTCAGTCATGGCAGGCAGGTGGGTGCCCGGTCGAGATACGGTTCCCAGCAATCGACGCACACCGATGCCGCAGTCGTATCAGGTCCCCAGAGCTCAGCGCTGTCGAAGCGCACGGTATAGAGCCATTGTGGTTGCTCGCCGAAGCCGTTCGCGTTTGCATCGGGAAAGACATGCGCGCCGTGCACGGCAACAATACGCCCTCGTTTGCCCCGACAATAGCGCGGCAAACGAGTGTGCGTGGAAGGATTGATTTGCCGAGTCTGTACCCAGTCGCCGATGGCAAACCGTGCTTCGAAGGCCACGGGGCGATCGGCGGGGCTGCCCCGGAGCAGCGTCGCGGATACCTCTTTGGCTATCAACACACGGGGAAGCGGCGCAGCTTCACGCCTCGATTCGCCTGCCTCGATTTCGTCGGCAGTGGCCAGCCCCGTGCTCAGCACGAGCTTCTTCAACCCCTCAAACCAGATCTCGTAGTAGCTGCTGGAGAGGTATTGCACGGGCGGCAAGCTCTCCCGCGCCGCGCGAGACATGTCGATGTTCCACTTTCCGACTGCACCCATGGCCAGCGTGATCGCGAGCACCCTGCGCTCCCAGTCCGCATGAAAGGGCGAGACGTCGTCATCGGGGCATATTGGACCGAACGCCTGCATTCCGCCGAGATCCTGCGCGCCGTTCATGGTGTCTCCCCGATCGACTCCGGCGTCTTCGGCAATCCGGTGCCGATCATCGAATCGCGTGTTACCAGTTCAGCGAGTGCCTCTTCGGAGAAACCACTGGTTCCGGGCGGCTGCATGGGCAACACAAGATAGCGAACCTCAGCAGTGGAGTCCCAGACGCGAAACTCGACTTCGGCGGGCAATTCGAAGCCGAACTCCTTTAATACACCACGAGGATCAATGACAGCACGTGACCGGTAAGGCGCCGATTTGTACCAGACCGGCGGAAGCCCGAGCACAGGCCACGGATAGCATGAGCACAATGTGCAGACCACCATGTTGTGTACGGCGGGCGTGTTCTCCAGCGCGATCATGTGCTCGCCCTGTCTGCCCGTGTAGCCGAGTGATGCGATCGCTGCAGTGGCGTCGTCGAGTAGCCATTGCCTGTACGCCGGATCACGCCACGCTTTCGCGATCACCCGGGCGCCATTGCGCGGCCCGACTTTGTGCTCATATGTCTCGATGAGTATTTCCAGTGCGTGCGGATCGACATACCCTTTCTCCACCAGCAGGGATTCCAGAGCACGGACACGCAGATCCATCTCCGACAACGCACTACCGTGGTGGTCGCGAGTGTCGGCGTGCAGATGCTCCTGGTGATTGCTATCGGAATCGTTACCGTTCATCGCAGTGCGCCGGAAACAATATTAGACAGAACGAGTATGGTTCCCGCGGGGCGCAAATGCAATCTCGGTTAGGCACGCGCTCTACGGGACCAGCAAGCCCGAACCGTCGCACAATGAAAACACGCTTGTGATTAGGGTGTCGTTTCGCCCCCAATAGCGTAAAACCGGACGCAGTGGGAAATACTTGTCCCCCGGCTGCTTCTGGGGTACGCCGACAGTCGCGACGGGCAGCGGCTGGTCATTAGCACCCACGCTAAATATCGGCCAGGAGCAGTCGCCCGACATCCATTGTCACCGATAGTCAACGGAGACCTGGCCGTTCGTCTGTTCGCGAATTGCGTCCCGGAACGAGTTGGTTTCTTCCCAGCGGGCGCGCTACTGAACTGTTGGCCAACGGCCAACAATCCACGGACACACGTTGGCGTTTATCCGGCGATTACTCGGCTGAACCGGCTCCAGGCACTTCAGCCTTGATGGCGATCCATCGTGGAATGCTCTGTCGCCACAGATGATTACGTTCCGGCTGGGAGAGCGCTCAGGCCGCTGGCACGCTGGTTGCGAGTACTTGAATGAGGACGCGGCGTGCGCCTCATTCAAAGCCCACCAACCTTTTAACGAGGTAAGCAACCATGTCTGACGTCAAAATCAAAGATCTGTCACCGGTCCCGTTTTTCGCGCATTTTCTGGAAGGTCAATTCTCCAGGGAGCTCACGGGGGAGGAGATGAAGGCTGTACGCGGCGGCTCAGTCGTGACGATGGTCGCCCCTTCCGATCAGGAGGGCGTGCCGATCAGGGGGTTGCCGGATATTCAGGCACTGCTCCCGAGTGGGCTTGCTCACTTTCGGAACGACCCTCTCACGCCATACCCGGTGACGATGGCGTATCCCTCAGACGGGGAAGTCGCCGCCCGCCCCCTCTAGTCGCTGTGAATCCGTCGCGAGACTGAACTTGGCGTTGAGTGGCCGGCGCCATGTTCTCGCGGCGGCCACTTAATCCAGTCAACTGCCCCCGGTGTAGATGAACATCCAAGGCAAGCACAACCCGTTAGCGGAGGGGCTACAGTATGTCCGATCAGCATCGAAGGCCGGTGATTCTGATTATCACCCATAGCAACGACAACGAGAGTATTCCACTGGTAATGGATGCCGTAGTGGAACAAGGTGGCACAGCCTATCGGTTCGACACCGATGGATTTCCTACCGACATTCAACTCTGCAACCAGTACAGTGGCGGCGACGAACACCTGTTGCTCACATGCGACCACTACGAACTGGACCTCGGCACCGTGTCTGCAGTGTGGTACCGGCGCGTTGCCATCGGTCAGTGCATCCCTGAGACGATGGACCCGCAACTGAGACGGGCCGCGATCGATGAATCGCGAGCTGCGGTACAGGGTATGATCGCCAGCCTCGACGCCTTTCATCTCGATCCCGTCTACCGCCTGCGCCGCGCCGAAAACAAGCAGCTCCAGTTAAAGATCGCCAGAGAGGTCGGACTGGAGATTCCACGCACCGTGATCACGAATGAGCCAGATGCTGTGCGTCTGTTCGCACGCGAATGCAGCCGGGGAATCGTCATGAAAACGCTGTCCTCGTTTGCGATCTATGAACGAGGCGAACAGAAGGTGGTCTTTACCAACGCTGTCCAAACCAGGGATCTCGAACACCTCACCGATCTCCGTTACTGCCCGGCCATATTTCAGGAACACGTTCCCAAGGCGCTGGAGCTCCGGGCCACAATCGTCGCTGACCGGGTGTTCACCGCCTCCATCGATTCCCAGCGTTCAGAGAAATCCAGTATCGATTGGCGCCGTGACGGTTTTGGACTCATCGATGAATGGGAACCGTACGAGCTTCCGGCCGAGATCGAGGAACGACTTCTGCAACTCATGCGTTTCCTGGGCCTCCACTATGGCGCAGCAGATTTCATCCTCACCCCTGATGGTCATCATGTCTTTCTGGAGGTCAACCCGGTGGGCGAATTCTTCTGGCTGGAAAAATACCGAGGATTGCCGCTCTCCAGCGCGATCGCCCACCTGCTTGTTTCCAGGCAAAGAGATCGGTGAAACACACGCCTGAAACCGACCGCGAACCGTCACCGACTTGACCTCTCGCGTCCCGGGAACGGAACAAGAAGTACGCAGAGGCGGCTACGATCTGGTGAGCACACTTCAATACGTGTAAGCGCCGATCACGTCTTTCACCTTTGCCAACGCCTGCCGGAGCGTGATCAAATCCACGGATCCGAGTGCGAGGCGAATCGCATGCGGCGCATGTTCCGATGTCGCGAAGGGTTCAGCGGTCGACACGGAGATGTGCTCGCGAACGAGCGCCATCGCAACCAGGTCGGCACGAACCTCTTCGGCCAAAGGGAGCCAGAGGAAGTATGACGCCGGATGAGAGACGCGCCGCAGTCCGGAGAGAAGCTCGGCAGCCATCGATTGACGGACCATCGCATCATGACGCTTTTCCATCTCGAGCCGGGTGACCGTGCCATCGTCGAGCCAGCCACACGCAATAGCAGTCATCACGCCGGCCGTGTTCCAGGTCGTGGCCCTGATTGCCCGCTCGATCAGAGGCACCCACTGACCCGGGGCTGCGACGAATCCGACCCGGAGTCCGGTGGCTACGCTTTTTGACAATCCCGAGACGTACACCGTTGTCTCAGGCGCGAGCGCTGCCAACGGGGCCGGTGGGTCTTCGGCCAGGAAGGCATAGGCCGCGTCCTCGATGATGAGCAGCCCGTGCCGACGCGCCATCGACACCAATTTGTGTCGCAGTTGGGCATTCATCACCCATCCCAGCGGATTGTGCAGTGTAGGCATCGTGTATATGGCACGCACTCGCCGATTCTTGCATAGCCGCTCCAGGGCCTTCAGGTCAGGGCCGTCGCCCGCAACCGGAATCGGTGCGAGTTCGAGACGCAACGTTTCCGCCAGCACCTTGAACCCCGGATAGGTCAAGGCGTCGACCGCGACCACATCGCCGGGTCGCAAAAGTGCCATGACGGTTGCTGTCAGCCCATGCTGCGCGCCGTTCACTATCAACACCTGATCTCCTTCGACCGCCAGCCCCCGGCAGGAAAGGTGACGCGCGACAGCCGCCCGCTCGTGCTGCCGCCCACCGTGCGGTTGATAGCGCAGCAAAGCTTCCAGGTCGCCGGACGATGCGAGCTGGCGTAGCGCACTTCTCAGAAGCTCGGCCTGGCCGGGGAGGGACGGATAGTTGAAATTGAGGTCCGCCAGATCTGCCGCTGTGGCGTGTTGATCGATACCCAGGCCGGGCGGAAGAGACGTTTCTCTAACGAACGTGCCGCGGCCGGTTTCTCCGCTGACCAGGCCCATCGCTCCAAGCTCGGCGTAGACGCGCGTCGCTGTGACAAGGGCAAGCCCTTCTTTGGCCGCGAGTTGCCGATGGGTCGGCAAGCGCGTACCCGGCGACAGGCGCCCCGAACGGATATCGGCCGCAAACGCATCCACCAGAAGCTTGTACCGGGCCTGAGCCATATGGGAATGTATCCATGACAATAATTTGATTGTATTAATTGTCGGCCATAAGATACCTCATCGCAACTCGATTCGCATTGGCGGACGGCAGTGTTGTGCGCGGCACGAACCTCCGGCATGCCCTCCATTCAAGGAGCGTTTATGAACCGTCTTACGGTTACAGAGAAAATTATCGCCGCCAAGGTGTCGCTGGGTATCAGGTGGTCGGACGTTGCCGCCAAGGTGGGACTCAGCAAGGAATGGGTTACCTCCGCGTGCTTGGGCCAAATGACGCTGAGCAAGGAGCAGGCGGACGTTGTCGCAGAAATCTTCAGTTTGACCGAAGAAGAGGCGAAGTGGTTGACCGTCACACCGTACAAAGGCTCACTGCCTACGTCGGTCCCGACTGACCCGCTCATCTATCGTTTCTACGAGATGGTCAACGTGTACGGGACCACGTTCAAGGCACTTATTCACGAAG
This sequence comes from Paraburkholderia sp. FW306-2-2C-D06C, assembly GCF_058781505.1. Taxonomy (NCBI): domain Bacteria; kingdom Pseudomonadati; phylum Pseudomonadota; class Betaproteobacteria; order Burkholderiales; family Burkholderiaceae; genus Paraburkholderia; species Paraburkholderia sp. FW306-2-2C-D06C. Next base: position 5,801 of record NZ_JBYSWU010000072.1, read on the forward strand.
AGTTCGGCGACGGCATTATGAGTGCCATCGACTTCAAGATGGATCTGCAGCGCGAGAATGACCCGAATGGCGACCGCGTGCGAATCGTTATGAGCGGCAAGTTCCTCCCTTACAAGCAGTACTGATTTACCGATCCTATTTGCACAGGAAGACGCCACCATGCACATCGCCATTCTCACCTTCGAAGGCTTTAACGAACTCGACTCGCTCATCGCGCTCGGCGTCCTGAATCGAGTCAAGAAACCAGACTGGCGCGTGTCGATCGCCAGCCCCACGGCGCGAGTACGGTCGATGAACGGCGTTGTTCTCGAATCGCAGGTCTCCCTGCACGAGGCAAGCGCTGCTGATGCGGTCATCGTGGGTAGCGGCATGAAGACGCGTGAAGTCGTCGCCGACGCGGCGATGATGGCGCAGTTGCAGCTCGATCCGTCAAGACAGCTGCTCGCTGCGCAATGCTCCGGCACGCTGGTGCTGGCCAAACTCGGGTTGCTCGACGGGGTGCCGGCTTGTACAGATCTGACGACGAAACCGTGGGTCCAGGAAGCTGGCATTGACGTCTTGAACCAGGCTTTCTTTGCCAACGGTAACGTCGCTACCGCGGGTGGGTGCCTTGCGTCGCACTATCTTGCTGCCTGGATCATTGCCCGCCTGGAGGGTATCGATGCGGCAGCCAATGCAATTCACTACATCGCTCCAGTCGGGGAGAAAGACGACTATGTTTCGCGTGCAATGCGACATATCGCGCCGTTCTTGCAGGACAACCCGGCGACCGTTTGATGAAATTTGCTGTGATCGCAACCACAAGTGTCAGTATCGGCAACCGCCTGCCGCGCTTGTCCGGAATCGATAGGGTGCCTTCGATCAGAGGCGCAGTCGCGCGGCGCATTCGACTCGACGCCGCCTTAAGGGAGATTGATTCCGGATTGTTGGCGCCAATTACCTCGTACCCGCCTTTTTCCTCGGCGGACTCGCAAGATCGCGGCGAGCAGCTTTTGCCACAGCCGCGATACTTGTGGCGAGACGTTGGGTGGCAGTTTCAATTTCGTCGTCGCTAAAACCGCCCAGGCCCAGTATCAAACCCATTGGGCCTTTGCCATCCGAATACATTGGAGATACCGCCCGTACAGCAACCCCGCTTTCGGCCGCTAACGACGCCACCGACGTGTCGTCAACGCCTCCACCCAGCCAGAGCACCATGTGCATACCCTGATCGCTTGGCTGCAACCAGGCGACTTTCTTCGGCAACAGTCGCTCGATGGTCTCGATGATTCGCGCGCGGCGGTCCGCATAGACGCCACGAATTCGCCGGATGTGACGGTCCAGGTGACCTTCCACGATGAAGGCCGCGAGCACATGCTGATCGGCATTCGGCGGGTTGCGATCCATCAGCACGCGCGCACCGCAGAACGCCTCCACCAGGTTCCCTGGAACCACGGCATAGCCGAGCCGCAATGACGGAAACAGTATTTTGCTAAAGGTGCCGAGATAGACCACCCGGTCAGGGTCCAGCCCCTGGAGCGACGGAAACGGATGTCCCGCATAACGCAGTTCGCTGTCGTAGTCGTCCTCGACCACCCAGGCGTTGTTTGAGCGGGCCCACGCCAACAGCGCGTTACGCCTCGCCATGCTCAATGGCATTCCCAGCGGATACTGGTGCGACGATGTGACGAATGCCACCCGTGCATGCGGGCCCAGCTTAATACCCGCATCGACGTTGAGGCCCTCCGCGTCGACGGGCACCCGGATCATGCGCTCCGGGCGACCGGTGCTTTCGAGAATTGCTGTAATGCCCCTGTACGCCGGGTCCTCCACCCACGCCGACGCGTCGGCATCGAGCAGCACCTGGCATGAAAGGTAAAGGCCCTGCTGTGTGCCGCTTGTGATGATCACCTGTTCAGCCTCGCAGCGGACTGAGCGCGATTTCCTGACGTAATCGGCCACCGCTTCGCGCAGCGCCCGCGCCCCTTGTGGGTCGCCATACCCCGCCGGAGCGCCGGGTCCGCGGGCGCGCAGCCGGTTGCCGAGCCGGCGCCAGACATCGTCCGGAGCGGCGGGTCCAACCGGCACCGAAACGGCGAAGGGCACCTGCGGTACCGCGGCAAACTGACGGGCAACCTGTGCGAACAGGCGGGCGCGTTCTGGAAGCGGGGCTGATTCAACGGATGAGGAGCGCCCGCGCGCATCGGCGGGAGGCGTCAGCGACTGCGCCACGCGCGTGTCGGCTCCAGGATGCGATTGCAGAAAACCCTCGGCGATCAGTTGCTCGAATGCCTCGATGACGGTTCCACGGGCGACATGCAACGACGCAGCCAGCGTGCGCGTGGATGGAAGCACCTCGCCGGGTTTGAGGTCGCCACGGCGGACGGCATCGCGGAGCGCCTGCGCGAGCTGACGCCCCAAATGACCCGCCGCTCGATCCAGCATGCCGATCGACGGAACCTCCACTGCTTTCGGTCTTCGAGCCATGGCTTTCTGGTCCAAAGAAAATGATCCAAACTGGTTCTACAACATAAACCAGTTTGCCGCCACAATTCTTTACAGACATGGAGCCCTGCAATGTGCAGGCCTGCCGCACCGGCGTTGCCTCAAATGAGGGCTAGCGCATTGCTACAGTCATCACGGAGCCGATATGTACGTACCCACTCATTTTGATGAACCGCGCACTGACGTGCTGCACGCACTGATCGCGGAGAATCCGCTTGGCATTCTGTTCACGCATGGCAAGAGCGGTCTGGATGCCAATCACATCCCGTTTGAACTGAAAGCCGGCGAAGGAGCCTGTGGCGTCCTTCATGCCCACGTGGCACGCGCAAATCCGGTCTGGCAGGACGTGACCAACGGGGACGACGTGCTGGTCGTGTTCCGCGCTGGCGACGCCTATATCTCGCCCACGTGGTACCCGAGCAAGCACGAGTTTCACAAGCAGGTGCCGACATGGAACTACAGGGTGGTCCACGCCTACGGCCGGGTGACCATCCGCGATGACGAGCGCTACGTTCGCGGGCTGGTCGCGCGCCTCACGCGTACCCATGAAGCATCCCAGCCCCATCCGTGGAAGATGACGGACAGTTCCAGCGACTACATCGATACCCTGCTCAAGGCCATCGTCGGGGTCGAGATCGAAATCACCCGGCTGGTCGGGAAGATCAAGCTCAGCCAGAACAAGGACGTGCGGGATATACGAGGGGCCGGATCTGCCCTCAACGAACAAGGAGAAAACGTGATCGGTGAGGCTATGCTCGAGTACGCCGCAACAAAAAGCGTAGTAAAGGCCGGCAATGACCCACGTGGCGCTCATGAAAAACCGTGACCAGCAACTTCGCCCGAAGTTGTTGAACTTGTCGAGTCGGCAAGGCGGACATCGGCTTCGTCTATGACACGGCGGTTGCATCAGATGCGGTGGAAATCACCCCATTGTTCGAACAGAACATGTGTCTCGTCGTCCACGAACAGTCCCCGCTCGCCGCCGGGAGCGAAATCAACCTACGGGAGCGTTCCCTGCCGCTTATAGCGTTCCCGGCGCAGTACGCACTGCGTCGGATGCTGCACGCGGACGGCCTGGATGCCAACGTGGTAGCGGAGGTCGATACCGTCGACGCCATGCTCAAACTCACGTCCTTGACGCAAGGCCAGCGCATCCTGCCCGATTACGTTCGGCCTGGCTACGGTGCCAGCCGTTTTCTTTCGCGAGTGCACCTGTCGGTTCGCTTACTCCCGAAGACGTTGTTGACATTACACGACAAGTCACTTTGCCGGCGTACCATGTCCCGGTACACAAGGAGCACGAGATGAAGCCGTTGCAACGCCATGCCGCTGCCGGCAGCTTCTATCATCTGGCCGGCACGCCGCTGACAGGCTGTGCCTGCAACGGTCTGGCCTGCTTCGCCGCGCGTGCGGACAACCCCGCGCGCTGGGCCCAAGCGTGCCAGCAGCGCTCCCCCGTCTACTGCCTCGGCAAGTGCTACGCCGCGCCCAGTGATGCCGACCACGACACCTCGCCGCATATCGCGGTCCACAGCCTCCGCAGCGTGCTGCTGGATAACGTGAGCACTGGCGGTGTGCGCGGGCTGGCCGAATACCAGAAACGCGGTGGCGGCGCGGCGCGCCTTGCCGCGTTGGCCATGCCGCCGGCTGATGTGGTGCGGCTGATCGACGTTGCCCGATTGCGCGGTCGCGGCGGAGCAGGCTTTCCGGCGGGCCGGAAATGGCAAGCCATGGCAGCGCAGCACGCACCGCGCAAGTATTTGGTGATCAATGCGGACGAAGGTGATCCCGGTGCATTCTCTGACCGCTTTCTGCTGGAGGGCGATCCATTCCGCCTGATCGAAGCCGCCACCATCGCCGCCCATGCGACGTGCGCGACGCACGGCTATATCTACCTGCGCAAGGAATACCCCGATGCGGCACCCGTGCTCGCCAACGCATTGCGCGAGGCGCGGGCAGCCGGCTGGCTGGGTGCGCAATTCGACCTTGAATGCGTGATTGGCGAAGGCAGTTATCTGTGCGGCGAAGAAACCGCGCTGCTCAACGCGCTGGAAGGCCGCCGGCCGGAAGCGCGCCTGCGGCCGCCGCAGCTCACCGAACACGGGCTGTTCGGCTTGCCGACCCTGGTTCAAAACGTGGAAACCCTGTGCGCCGTACCCTGGATCGTCGCACAAGGGGCGGATGCGTACGCCAGGCTGGGCTTCTCGCAAAGCCGCGGCACCAAGCTGCTGTCGCTCAATTCCTTGTTCCGCAGACCGGGACTCTACGAAGTGGAGTTCGGCATTCCGCTCGAGCGCGTGGTCGACGAACTTGGCGGCGGGCTGCGGCGCGGCCAGCTCAAGGGCGTAATGGTGGGCGGGCCACTGGCTGGTATCATGCCGCCCGCGCTGCTCGGTACCCGGCTGGGTTACGAGGAAATGCAGGCCATCGGTTGCGCGGTCGGTCACGGCGGCGTGATTGCCTTTGCCGACGATACACCGCTGGCGGCCATCGTCGAGGAGGTATTCCGCTTCGGCGCGCGCGAATCCTGCGGCAAATGCACGCCATGCCACCTGGGCACGCCAAGGCTGGCGGCGATGTTCGCCGCCGTTAAGGACGGCGGCCCGAGGCGTGGTCGTGACGATGCGGCCCAATGTGAAGCGCTGCTGGAAGGGCTCGCCGCCACCAGCCTGTGTGGGCACGGGCGCGGCCTGGCCGAGTTTGCTCGCGCCGTGCAAACTCACTACGCCGAGGAGTGGTCGGCATGGTTCGGATAACGATCAATGGCGTCGCGCATGATGCGCGGCCCGGCACGTGCCTGCTGGATGCCCTGGAACAGGCTGGTGCGGCGGTGCCGCATACCTGTCACGACAAACGCTTGCCCCCGGCCGGCGCTTGCCGCCTGTGCGTGGTGGAAATCGACGGCCAGCCCCGGCCGGTAGCCAGTTGCGCCGCCACTGTCGAGGATGGCATGCAGGTGCACACTCAAACGCCGGCGCTGGAGGCGTTGCGTCGAACCAATCTGGCGCTGATCGCGGCGCACTACCCGCAGCAAGCCGTCGTCGCCGAACCAGAGCGGCCCTTCCACCAGCTGCTTACCCGCTACCAGGTAACGGCAGGCGGGGTGACCCGCGCTCACCTGTTCCATGACGACAGCCACCCCTATCTCGGTGTGGCGATGGAGCGCTGCATTCATTGCTATCGTTGCGTGCAGATCTGCGAAGACGTGCAGGGTCAGTTCGTTTGGGAAACCTGGCAGCGCGGCGAAGAAACCCATGTCGCACCCGGCAAAGGGCCAACCTTGCTCGATGGCGGTTGCGTGAGCTGCGGCGCCTGCGTGGATACCTGCCCGACCGGCGCGTTGTTCGACAAGCGCAGCCCGCACGAGCCGACCGGCTGGACCCGCACCACCTGTGTCTATTGTGGCGTTGGTTGCCAGATGGAGGTCGGCAGCAGCAATGGCAAAGTCGTGGCGGTACGGCCCGCCGATCACCCGACCAACCGGGGCCACCTGTGCGCGAAGGGTCGCTACGCCTTCGAGTTCAACCATGCGCCGGATCGTATCGTGACACCGATGATCCGCCGAGACGGCGAATGGCAGGCGGCAAGCTGGAACGACGCGCTCGATTTCGTCGCCGGCCGGCTGCGCGCGATCATCGCCACCGCTGGGCCGGATGCGATTGGCGCACTGGGTTCGGCCCGCGCTACTAACGAAGAAAACTATCTGTTGCAGAAGTTCGCCCGGGTGGTGCTCGGCACAAACAACGTCGATTGCTGCGCTCGCGTCTGCCATACCCCCAGTGCCAAGGCGCTCAAGACCATGCTGGGCACCAGGGCCGCCACCAATTGCTTCGACGACATCGAAGTCGCCAACGCCTTTCTGCTGTGCGGGGTCAACCCGACCGGGAACCACCCCGTGGTCGGCGCGCGCATCAAGCAAGCCGTCCTGCATGGGGCCCGGCTGGTGGTGGTGGACCCGCGCAGCACCGAGTTGGCGCAGCTCGCCGATGTCCATCTGGCCGTGCGGCCCGGCTACAACATCCCGCTATTCAACGCCATGGCCGCGACGCTGATCGAGGAAGGCCTGGCCGATCAGTCCTTTCTGGCCGAACGGGTGACCGGCTTCGAGGACTTTGCAGCCTTCGTCACCCGGTACGCGCCAGAGCGGGTTGCCGATGCTTGCGACGTTGCTGCGGCAGACATCCGCGCCGCCGCGCGCATCTACGCAGCCGCCCAGCCGGCGATGTGTTTTCACGGCCTGGGCATGACCGAGCATCTGCAAGGCACCGAGGGCGTCATGACGCTCGTCAATCTCGCCTTGCTGACCGGCAACCTTGGCAAGCCCGGCGCCGGCATCAACCCGTTGCGCGGCCAGAATAATGTGCAAGGGTCAGCGCAAATGGGTTGTGACCCGGTATCGCTGACCGGCTCCCAACTGATCAAGGACGCCGGGCCGCGTTTCGAAGCCGCCTGGGGCTGCCGGCTGCCGGTCACGCATGGCCTGGATTTGCTGCAGATGATGGATGCTGCGCGTGACGGCAAGCTCAAGGCGTTGTGGGCGTTTGGCTACGACGTCTACCTGTCGCTGGCCAACGAGACCGCGACCCGCGATGCGCTGGCGAATCTGGAGCTGGTGATCGTGCAGGACCTGTTTGTCAACGAGACCGCGCGCGCTTTCGGCACCGTGTTCCTGCCGGCGGCGTCGTTCTTCGAAAAAGACGGCACCTTCATGAATTCGGACCGGCGGGTGCAGCGCATCCGCAGCGTGGTGCCGCCACCAGGCGTTGCCCGGCCGGACTGGTGGATCATCCAGGCGCTTGCCGTCAGGCTCGACCATGCGCAAGGCTTCAGCTTCGACAGCCCCGGCGCCATCTGGGATGAAGTACGCACGCTCTGGCCGGACGGGGCTGGTCTGTCCTACGACCGGCTGGAACGAGAAAGCCTTCACTGGCCGTGCCCGAGCGAGGATCACCCCGGCACACCGGTCTTGCACCGGACGCACTTTCCGATCGGCAAGACCGCTGCGTTGGCACCGGTCGACTTCATACCCACGTCCGAAAGCACTGACGAAACCTACCCCTTGCTTCTGACCACCGGCCGCACGCTCTATCACTTCAACGCCGGCACGATGACCTGCCGCACGCCTAACTCGCAGCTGTGCCCGACCGACACGCTCGACATGTCGCCGACGGATGCAGTGCAGCTGGGAATGACGGATGGCGATTCGGTACTCGTGCACAGCCGCCATGGCGCGACGACGCTGCCGCTGCGCGTGACCGAGGATGTCCGGCCGGGGCAGCTGTTCGCCACCTTCCACCGCCCCGAACTGTTCGTGAACCGCCTCACGTCCCCCGTGCGCGACCGGCTGGTACACGCACCCGAATACAAGGTAACCGCAGTGCGGGTGGAGCGAGCGATGAAAGGTCGTCGATGATTCCGGCGCAGTGGTGGAACGCTGAGACCCTCCCGATTATGGATGTCGACCGCCCCACGCACTTTGTCCGAGTGTCCGTTATCGAGAAAGCTGGAGGTCTCTTGTGGGTCGATTTGGGTCCAACGCGTCACACAAACGCAAACGTCAGAAGTAAAAAAACCGCGCGCCAGGCCGGCCGCGCGGTGCAATCCTCCAGATCGGCAGAGCCGGTCCGGTCCGGCCCTGCGCTCCTTGCCACACCGTTACGGCGTGCGCGGAAACTCGAACGCGTCGAACAGATCGCCGATTGCGGGCGCATTGACCGGCACATACGGATGCGTCTGCAACTGGATCGGATTCGGCAGATTGTCGCGGCTTCTGTGCGTGATCGGCTTCAGACGCCAGTTGCGTTCGATGAACTTCGCGATCGACGCGTGATCCGAATACTGGTGCACGACACGGCCACCGCGCGAGTATGGCGACACGACGATCATCGGAATGCGCGGGCCGTCGCCGAAGAAATCGAGCGGCTGGATGTAGCCTGAGTCGTAGTAGCCGCCGCCTTCGTCGGTCGTGACCAGGATCGCCGTCGAAGCCCACAGGCTCGGGTCGCGCTGCACCTTGTCGACCAGCTTGTGCACGAACGATTCAAAGAGCCCGAACTTCGACGACTCCGGGTGCCCGTCGAGCAGACCGCCCGGCTTCACGAACGAAACCGCCGGCAGCGTGCCGTTCGCAATATCCGCGTACAGATCGGTCGTGTCCTGCAGGTGCGCATTGACGAGCGCGGGGTTCGTCATGATCGCGGTTTCATACAGGAACGGGTTGCAGATATTGCAGTAGACACTCGTGGCCGGCGTCTTCACAAACGTATTCCAGCCTTCGCCGTAGTACTTCCACGAGATGTTCTTCTCGATCAGCGTATCGGCGATCGTCCGCACCGGCGACGGCGGGATCGTGAACGCACTCGTATTGACCGTGCCGTCCCCGTTGTAGCCGGGGTTGTAGTTGTTCAGCAGGTAATACGTGTTCGGCGCGCACTTCGCGTCCGGCTTGTACGGCAGGCGGTCCAGGTAGTGGCGCAGCGTGCCGGCGCCGGGCTGATGACTGTCCGAGCAGTTGCTGTACGTGCCGCCCGAATAGCCGTCCTGCGTGTACCAGTTGTTGGTGTTCGCCTGCGGCAGCGGATTCTCGATCTGATCCGCCGGCGGCTTCGTGGCATTGCCGTTGCCGTCCGTGTAGTAGATCGCATCGGCGGTGCCGATCATGATGCTGTTCGCACCCGTGCCGCCCATCACCGGCTGGTGATAGTTGTCGCTGATCGTGAATTGGCGCGCGAGATGCGTGAAGTACGGCATGTCGCCGGTATTCACGTTGTAATAGCCGAGCGCGGTCGCTCCTTCGCCGGTCGTCTCGTCGTTGAAGTTCGCGGGCTGCGGCTTGCCGTTCGAACCGGCGCCCACCGACGTCTCCACCCACGCGAACAGATCCATCTGGCAACCGCTCGGATTATCGAGCGTGGCGTGATCGAGGTTGCAATCGGCCTGTTGCCAATTCTGGTAGAAGCGGTGCACCGGGCTGTTGATGTACTGGTCATAATCGGGACCGACGCGCGAGATCTGATACGGTCCGTTCGGCAGGTTATACGTGTTCGAGCCGAAGCGCGTATCGACGCTATGCGTCGGCAAACCGCTCGCACCGGTGGTCAGGTGCACGAGGTCCCACGGCTCCATCATTGCGCCCTCGGCGGCCTGCGCCGCGGCGAGCGTGGCGAACGGCGGCGGATTGGTATCGCTCGGCGCGCTTGCCGTATTGCCGGTATTGGGTGCCGGCAGCACCGTATAGGGCTGCTTGCCGCCAGGCGCCATCTCGAAGCGCTTCGGGTCGGTGGCACTGGCCGTGTATTGCGCGGCCAGCGCGAAGTTCGGGCCCGGGCTGCCGTCGGCTGTGATGATGCCCTTCGACAGCAGGTTCGCCACCGTCTGCCCACGACGCGGCGTGTACGCGCCGAATACGTGATCGAAGGTGCGGTTCTCGCCGACCACCACGATGACATGCTTGATCGGCGACGCGGTGTTCACTGCTGCAGCCGCTACCGCGGCCTGCTGCTCGCTTTGCGCGACAGCCGGGCAGATAGCCGCGGCAAGCGCGACAGAAACGGCGCCGCAAAGCAAGCCGCCTCTAAATGTTGGTATGCTAATTACATTGGCAATTTTTTTCACGAACGCCTCCATGACGTTACTCGGACGAGCAAGCGGTAATGTGGCGTGTGGGAATAATGGGCAGCTCCCTGCGTGGAAACGCTGCCTCTCTTACAAAGCGTTACGACGGGAAGAAAGTATAGGGCGGCAATGACAATACAGGGACAAAAAAAAGTCGATGGCGTGTGAGTCTGCTAACGAATTACTTTCGCTGCGATTCACATTGCATAATTCGCCCGTGGCGCCGGACTGGACGACGAAGATGCGCTCGCAGCAAAGGCCGCGAGCGCATCATTGTTCATTGCCGTTATCTCGTCGCTTCAACATGAACCGGCACCATGTTTTCACATGTCTTTAGCTTGGCTGTGCAAAAACGCCGCGCGGGGGTGAGCGGCCCCGTGACGTCGGACAGGTAACGCTCGCCTGTCCGACGTCAGTACAAGCCCGCGGCCCGCGCGATAGAACAGCGGTTGGCCGATGATCGACTCGAGATTGCTGATCTGATGGCTCACTGCCGATGCGGTCAGCCCAAGTTCCTCTGATGCACGGTTGACGCTTTTCGTTCGGGCCACGCTCTCGAAAGCGATGATGGCTTTCACCGGTGGGATGCGCATAGTGAAATTTTTTTCAGTTTCAGTTGAATGAAACCGCCTTGTTTGAATGCCCTACGCACTGCCATTCTTTCTGTCGGCAAGCCGCATAACCCGGGACACGAAGCCCTCCCGACTAACCCGAAATTTTCGGGCAGCAGAGCGGCAGACCACAAGCAAACATCGCGCAGTGCAACAACTGCGTGGGAGACAGCAATGAATTATCCGACTTTCCTGCTTAAAGCGCGATCGATCGCCGCTCACCAGGAACCTCTCTGACCTCCTTCGGCCCTTCATATCGCATGGAATATGAACTATCGCGAAAGTCCGGTTCCGAGCACTTCGAACAGATACTACTGACCCGCTTCGTTCTTCGCTAAATCATGCTTGCGTCGGGCGCCCGGATGAGTGACGGGGCGGGCCGCACTTCTAAGCGCGGCATGCGGAGTTGCAGACGGTGCGAAATGTGCCAAGTGAGGTACCGCTGGTCGGATTCTTCGCCGGCGGCGAGATTGCAAGGAGCCACCTTTACGGCTACACCGGGGTATTGACGGTCTTTACGAGCCGGGACTGAGGCCCCGGACGATTCTGAATTTTGCCATAGCACGAAGAAGACCCATACTACGTTCATCTACCTGAGGGATGGGCTTTGCGAGAGGCGTTGTCGTTTGACTGACGCGTAACAAGCCCCGTATCGGACTAGCTACTTAAACGACGCGGCGCCGCTCCTCAAAGTCTACTGAACACTCGGCTGAACATGCATATAGACTCGGTTCTTCTAATAGCCGCTGCCGCACGTACGCCTGTAGAGCGAGGTGGATGCCTGCGCCTCGATCTTTCCGGCGCTCCGGCCCGGTACACCAACAGCCATTCGTACGTCGCCCTGACAGATCATGCACGCCCTCTTCAAACCATGGCTTGTCAATGACGCGTTTGGCGACCCAGGTCTATACGTGGACTTTTGCGACGAACGGCGTGCCCTCCTTTTCGATCTTGGCGATATCTCCAGGCTGCTGCCCCGCCAACTGATGCGTTTGTCACATGTGTTTGTTACCCATACGCACATGGACCATTTTTCCGGCTTCGATCATCTCTTGCGCGTGATGCTCGGGCGCAAGGCTGGCATCGTGATGTTTGGCGGCCCCAACTTTCTTACACAAATCGAACACAAGCTGAGCGCCTATACCTGGAACGTGGTGGATCGTTACGAGGTCGAGTTGGTGATCGACGCGCGCGAAATCGGAGTGGACGGTGGCGGGCAGCGCGCACTCTTTTCAAGTCGGAGACGATTCGCCCGCGAAGCCAGCCCATCCTTCGAACGATCTGACGACGTGGTGCACAACGAAGCAACCTTTCGCGTGCGTGGCCGATTTGTCGATCATGACATCCCGTGCGTTGCGTACGTGCTCGAGGAGAAGGCTCGCGTCAACGTCGCGAAAGAGCGGCTCGCGGAGCTGGGGGTGTCGACGGGTGCGTGGCTGCGCGAACTGAAACATGCGGTGCTGACCGACGCGCCTGACGAGGCGCCAATTCAGGTACGGTGGCGCGATCGGCATGGCGAGCACGCCATGACCCGACAGGTCGGCGAACTGCGTCACCTGATCCTCGACATCGTTCCTGGGCAGCGCATTGGCTACGTAACGGACTTGCGTTATACGGAACCGAACGTAGAGACCCTGTCGGAGTTGATGCACGACGTGGACCTGCTTTTTATCGAGAGCGTATTTCTTGACGAGGACAAGGCCCATGGCCTGCGCAAGAATCACCTGACGGCCCGCCAGGCCGGTCTGATCGCGCGCCGGATCGGCGCCCGGGCGGTTGTGCCGTTCCACTTTTCGCCGCGTTACGGAGGACGCTCGGCAGCACTGATTGCAGAAGTGCAGGCGGCATGGTCCGCTACGTCGGTTCTGGTTGGCGAAAGGCCCGATTAGACCAGGGAAGCATTCAGTCAACAGACCTGACTCGTTTTTCTTCGGGTCATCGGCGTTCCGTAGAACCCCAACGCGATTCCACATATCGACTCGGCGTCGTACCCAGCACGCGACGGAATGCGGCCGCAAACGCACTGGGGCTCGCATAGCCGAGATCAAGGGCCACATGGGTTACTGGCTGCCCCAAGCTCAGGCGTTCGATCGCCGCCAGTAGACAGACTTGCTGTCGCCATTCTCCGAAACTTACGCCAGACTGCTCTCGAAATAGGCGAGTGAAGGTACGTCGACTCATCCCCGCCTCGGCCGCGACGGTGTCCAGACTCATTGTGATCAACGGCGCCGCGAACAGACGCCGACATATGCGTGCAAGACGAGGGTCAGCGGGTAACGGTGCATTCAACGAAAGCTGCGGCATGGCCGCTATTTCCGCGACTAGCAATGCCATCAACTTGCCGGCGCGGCCGTCATTGTCGTACAGGGGCGGAAGATCGATTGCATCGTCGAGCAGTTGTCTCAGCAACGGTGAGACGCCATACACGCTGCAATGTGCGGGCAGTCCTGCCGCTTGAACTGCCTCGTCCGACACGAATGTGTTGAGCATTGTTACTGGACCGCTCATCGTCATTTCGTGCACGACGCCCGCCGGTACCCAGCAAGCACGTTGCGGTGGGACGAGCCAGGTGCCCTCTGGCGTCGCCAGGCTGATTGCTCCCGAGACGCGAACGCGAATTGCCCGCGCCGATGTGAGTGCGCGGGAAACGTCGAGCCGGCCCGATAGTCGTTCGCGGTAACGACGACGCTGCGGGGAATGTCTTCGTAGGGATCGAGCGGGGTATTACGCATGGCCCGAATTCTACAGAGGTTGACCCAATGTGGAAGGCGGGCGGCTCTCGTCGTCTTTACGATGCAGCGCATGCGTGTCAGGCAACGCATTTCAATGCATCGGCGAACAAGCCGCTCTGCCCAATCGTTCCTTCGGAGTTGAGATGCCCAATACGTTCCATCGGGTGGGAAATGGTCCCCATCCCGTCCTTGTGCTGCATGGCTGGTTCGGCGACGCGCGAGCGTTCGAGCCGATCGAGGTCTGGCTGTCGCAAGATGTGTTTAGCTACGTCTTCATGGACTATCGCGGTTACGGTGGCATGAAGGAAGCGGGCGGCAATTACACGATCGACGAGATCGCCGCGGACACGCTTGCGCTTGCTGACGCACTTGGATTTCATACGTTCAGCCTGATCGGTCACTCGATGGGGGGCATGGCGATCGAGAAGATCGCAGCATGCGCACCCGAGCGCGTGCTTGCGCTGGTTCCAGTCGCGCCCGTGCCGTGCGGCGGCATAGAGTTCGACGCAGCAAAGCGCGCCTTGTTCGAAGGCGCTGCTGATCGTCAGGACCACCGCGTGACCATTATCGATCGCAGCACGGGTAACCGATTGCCGTCGTCATGGGTCAAATGGAAGGCGGCCTATTCGGCGGAGCATTCGTCAAAGAATGCGTTCGCAGCGTATTTGCGCGCGTGGGCCGATACAGACTTTAGCGGGGAGATTGTGGGCTGCCACCCGGTAAAGGTACTCGTGGGGGCGCATGATCCGACGTTCAACCTGAGGTTGATGACCGAGACATACCTTCGGCGATATCCGCTCGCCACCGTTGAAGTCCTGGAGAATGCGGGTCATTATCCGATGAACGAAACGCCGCTGGCACTGGTGACGGCCATCGAACGCTTTCTCCTCGATGCGGTAAAAACGGATCTTTCAGACGCCGGCGTTTCAGAGCGCGCGATCTGATCGCGGCAGAGTGCCCAACTGTCCACGCGATTCCAGAATGGCGGCGAAAGCGAGCCGCTGCGTCGGGCTGGCAGCCTCGCGCGATTGTCGAATAGATTAGGGCCTTGCGAACTCAGTGCTCGCGGGTCGCACAGGGTCCGGACGTCAAGCCAAGGCACGACGCCGCCTACTGGGATAGAGTCACCGTGGGATTCGATTTCGACGAGGCCGATCAGGCGCCTCCTGCCAAATACAACAAGGTGCTGTGGTCCGGCATCAAGGGCAACAAACCCTATCCGACGCGGCCCCGCAGTCAGGAGCTTGCTGACACGGACGACTGATGCACGTAACGGGTCCGGGTATCGCCGGACCGGCCGGCAGCGTAGTCAGATACCGTTTTGCGCTTTGCGTCGGACTCGGTGCGCCTGATCATGAAAGCCCTCCAGGCGAGGGCTTTCTGCCTCATAGCATCCCGCGCCTGGCTAACGTAATGGCCCGCTCCGGGCATGCTGTCACACACAGTCCGCACGCCCGACACGCATCGGCGTTCGGCGTGTACGCGACCCTCATTCCGTGTATGCGCAGCTTGAATTTCTGCAGCGCTCCCAACTGCTGATAGTCAGCCATGTCGATCCGGCGGATTTCGAAAACGTGCTCAGGACAGACTACTGCGCAATCGCCCTTGCCTTCACACTGCTTCAAATTGACGACGGGAGCAATCACGCCTGCGGTTTGCTTGCAAGCGGATGTTGATGCGTTGCTCATGCTCGATCCTCTTGGGGCTTACCGTTAGCGGGCGATACGCTCTTCTGAAAATTTTCGCGTTCCTCCGGCGTCATGCGTTCCCACCGACGCCAATGCCTGCGTCCATGCCAACCGCCATGACCTCGAAATCCACCAAAGAGAATCCGGCTCAGGATCAACAGGCCCATCGCATGTGGATAATCGATCGAACGGCCGCTGATGAATAGCGCCGGGATAACCCAATTCCATAGCAGCATCACCATCCATCCCAGCACGGCAATGCCCACCAGAACCAACAGTGCCTTGCCGAAGCATCTCAGTCTGAAACTCATCTATCTGCTCCTTTAGATATCCAGATCGTCATACACGGCTTGCAAGCGAGCGCGCAGATGCAGTACCGCGTAACGCTTGCGTGCCAACAGCGTGTTTACGCCGACACCGCTCCCGGACGCCAGATCCTTAAAACTGCGTCCTTCGAGTTCGTGAGCAACGAAGACGTCGCGCTGCTCCACTGGCAATTCGTTGAGCGCGTCTTGCAGGGCCTCCAGCAGCACAGACCTTGCATAGACGGCTTCTGGACCGGCGTCGGTTGCCGGCAGCGCGAGATCCAGTCGATACTCGGCGTCGCCGGGGGCGTCTTCCATTTCGGTCAGCGCTTGCTCTTTCCGCTTGCGAAAGCGGTCGATGATGCGGTTTCGCGCCACGCGAAACAGCCACGCGCTAACTTGTTCAATCGGCGCAGGGAGCCGATAGGCTTGCACGAACTCGCGAAATACATCCTGCAAGATGTCTTCGGCTTCACTCGGATCGTGCACGCGACGCCGGATGAAATTGCCGAGCTTCGTACGCTCACGCAAAACAGTTGCAGTGATGTCACTATCTCGTTCGATCATCGAGTCCGGGGCGCGCGGCGGTTCCATACGTCTGTAGACGATTCACGATCAGAAATATTGTCAGGGAGGACAACTTGTTCGCGCGTCACTGCTATCCGCACATTTCGCATCCGTCACCGGTCCTCGTTCCCTCTGCGAAATCACGGGCCCTTCAGGAGAAGACCCCGAAACCGGCGCCGACAATGCCCGCAGCGCACACGACCGCTGCAATCCCGGTGATGAGCCACAAGTAAGCTCCACGAGGCCGATGCTGGCAAGGCAGCGCGGTGACGCTGAGGGCGATGAGTAATCCAACCACGAGTGGCAGCATCAACGCGTTGACAACCTGCGCCGCAACGTTAAGCGAAACGAGGTTCGGCGCCAGCCAGACGACGTAAGCACTGCCGGCTACCGAGGCGACATACACCCCGTAGAACCACGGGGCGCTCGCGGGCCGGTCTTCAAGTGACCGTCTGTATCCCGCCACTTCACCCAGCCCCCAGGCCAGAGACAGCGAACAGACAATGGCGGCCACCATCGATGCGCCGAGAACGCCGGCACTGAAGAGAAGGCGTCCCGCGTGTGGACCCACTACGGTCGCGAGAGCGTTACTGATTTCGCCAACGCTTTGCAGGGAACGTAGGTGACCACCTCCCGATAGCGTTGCCGCTGCAGCGACAAGGACCGCCGCCGTCAGCAGCTGCGTGAGGACCGCACCAACGGCCGTTTCGACCCGAGCCGCCGTGTAGTCTCTCGGAGTGAGTTTTTTATCCGCCACCGCCGCTTGCTGATAGAAGACCATCCATGGATTGAACGTCGCGCCAATTAGCGCAGCCGCAAGGTATCCAAACTGGTGATTGGCGAGCGGGAGGGTAGCCATTTGCCGGAACAGGTCGTGGACGTTCGGGTGCGCCTTCCACACCACAACGAAAAACATCAATTCGAAGGCCCCAATGACCATTGCGACCTTGTCTACGCGTCGATGCGAGCCTGAGAGCACGACGGCTATCAGGGTGACGACGGCAAGCGGTAACGTAATGGACCGGGAGACGCCATACATCTCTCCCACGCCAGCGACCCCAGTGAACTCAGTCACAAGCGAGCCGAGCACGGCAACGACCAGTCCGAGTGCCGATACCCATGCCCACAGTGGTCCGAAATTCGAGCGGATGAGTTCGCCGTGACCTCGCCCGGTGAAAATGCCAAGCCGGACAGTGAGTTCCTGGACCATGTAAAGCAGCGGGATGAGGCCCAGCAGCACTAGCAGAAGTTGAAGACCCCATTGCGCGCCGGCCTGCGCTGCCGTTACAACATTTCCGGCATCACAGTCAGCGAGCATCACGAGCAGTCCCGGTCCCCACAAAGCGACCCATCGCAGACCGGGCGAGACCTTTGGTTTGAGCAGCGAGGAGTCAGTCATGCTTTCTGAAAGGAAGCGAAGGTAGTATTCGGCGACTGATTTTAGCGTGACATGTACCGTCGGCAGGCACGCGGTACCCATCAACCACCTTACACGGTCGAGCAACCAGGTGCGCCGCCGCTGCCGCTGCGCCAGCGCTGACCCGCACAGCACAATATATCGAGGGTTCGAAATGGATACGTACATCGAAGGAACTGCTACAAGCTAGACCTCCTGCTTGTGCAGGGCTCCCAGTCCTATCAGACGCGGACAAGGTAAGAAACGACGTTCATTTATTTCATTTTACTTACGACACCCTATGTCCTCATCTGCGACCAGTACCGTTACTCCGACCGTTAACGCCGCGCCCAGTCTCGTCCTTGGCGCCATCGGCGTAGTTTTTGGAGACATCGGAACGAGCCCGCTGTACACATTGCGCGAATGTTTAAAAGCCGCAGGCGGCATCAGTCAGACCAATGTGTTTGGCATCGTATCGCTGATTCTCTGGTCAATACTCGTTGTGGTCACGCTGAAGTACGTCAGCTTCGTCATGCGCGCGGACAACGATGGTGAAGGGGGGATCCTCGCACTCACGGCGCTGGCTTCCCGCGTCGCGCCCGTGCGACTGCGCCAGGTACTGCTCACACTCGGCGTGTTTGGCGCCGCAATGTTTTATGGCGACTCAATGATTACGCCCGCCATTTCCGTCATTTCAGCGGTGGAAGGCGTGACGCTGGTGGACCCCCATCTGACGACCTGGATAGTACCCATCTCGCTTGTCATCCTCACTGGCCTGTTCAAGCTTCAGAAGCGTGGCACCGGTACGGTCGGGAAAGTGTTTGGGCCCGTGATGATTGTGTGGTTCGTCACCCTGGCTGTGCTGGGTATATCCCATATCGCCGACAACCCGGGCATTGCGCGAGCTGCATCGCCGCTTTACGCGGTGAGCTTCGTTGCGCATGCTCCCGGCACCGCGTTTGTGGTCCTGGGGTCAGTGTTTCTTGCCCTGACAGGAGGCGAAGCGCTATACGCGGACATGGGCCACTTCGGCAAGAAGCCGATTCGCCTTGCCTGGCTGCTCCTCGTGCTACCCAGCCTGGTCCTCAATTACTTTGGCCAGGCCGCGCTCGTTCTGACGAATCCCGCGGCGGTGGCGCAACCTTTCTTCGAGTCGGCTCCCAGCTGGGCGCTCGTGCCTCTGGTCCTGCTGGCCACTGCAGCAACCATCATCGCGTCCCAGGCCGTGATTTCCGGCGCATTCTCGATGACAAAGCAGGCAGTCCAACTCGGCCTGTTGCCCCGCATTCCCGTCGTCCACACGTCGACGCACGAGGTGGGTCAGGTCTACGTGCCGTTCATCAACGTGTCGCTCTACGCCGCGGTCGTGTTTCTCGTCGTGTTCTTCAAGTCTTCCGATAACCTGGCAGCAGCCTATGGCATTGCAGTCGCGTCGACCATGCTGCTGACCACCCTGCTGATGTATTTCATTACCCACTGTCTGTGGAACTGGAAGCCGGTCGCGACACTGGCTGTCATTGGCCCTTTGGCGCTTATCGATGTAGTGTTCGTGTCGAGCAATGTCAGCAAGGTCCTCGACGGCGGATGGTTTCCGTTGCTGGCGGGCGGGGCGTTGTTCACCGTGATGACGACCTGGCATCGGGGACGCGAGGTGGTAGTCGAACGAATGAGAAGTGAGAACATACCGCTGCCGGAACTCATCCATTCGCTGTGTGACGGCTCATATCCGCCGCCTCGCGTTGAAGGCACGGCGGTATTTCCCGGCGGTGTGGCCGGTATGACGCCGACCGCATTCATGCACAATCTCAAGCACAACCGGGTGATGCATCGAATCAACATCTTCCTGGCTGGCACGACAGACAACGTGCCCCATGTACCAGACAACGAGAAGGCTGTGGTGGAAAACCTGGGCCACGGATGCTACTCAGTCACGGTCCGTCATGGCTTCATGGAGATTCCCAACGTCCCGGCGATTCTTCATCTTGTCGAGAAACGGATACCTGACTGGCAATACGAGCCAGCGGACACGTCGTTCTTTCTGGCACGCGACACAGTCCTCGCGACAGGAGAAAGCAAAGCCATGTCGCTATGGCGCGAGAAGCTCTTCGCTTTTATGGGGCGAAACGCGGCGCAGGCGGCCGAGTACTACAGTCTGCCGGCGAACCGTGTCGTCGAACTGGGCGGGCAGATAAATTTGTAGTCTTGCGTTCGGCAACTGGGCGGTAACCCAGCTGCCTCGGTTGGACCACGCTTGAGCGGCCCAGGCACAGGCGAGCCGCTTCATTTAAGCGCCTTCGCAGGTGCATCAACATGATGGAGTATGCGCATGGAATTCGGCGATAAGGACGAGCCGCTCGAAACCCGGCTGGTACAGGTGCGTGGCGAGGTGCAGGGTATCGGCTATCGGGAGGCGTGCGTACGCCGCGCCAGAGCGCTGGGCGTAACCGGCTGGGTTCGCAACCGGATGGATGGTTCGGTAGAGGCGATGCTGCAGGGCTCTCCGGAGCAGTTGGCGACCATGTGTGCCTGGCTCAGCGAGGGTATGTCCGCAGCGCTGGTCGACGAGATCGAAGTAACCGAGGTGCAGCCGCCGTTTGCCCGCTTTGACAACTTTGAGCGTCTACCCACCCAGTGAGTGGTAGCAGGCAGCGACAGTTGGAGGACTCGCTTTACCGCCGTCACGGCACCCGCCGCGTATTTTCTGTTTCCCGGGTGGCCATAGCGATGTCCCGCGGACATTACCAGGAACGGGAACAAGCGTCGTAAGAGCGGTTTCCTTGCCGGCTATTACATAGCCTTTCTGGTCAGCGGGTTACCATACTAACTTTGCAAATGGGCCGACCAGATTCGGGCGCCAGTCCTCTCGCGCAGGCCGACGAAGGATGGCAGAAACGCGTCGACGCATCTACTGTAGAACTTTCCAGCCGGAGCCAGTTGTGATCAGCGTACCAGTCGAGGCCGTAGCGCCGGGTGACACGGCTGTGTTTGTGGCGCGTCAACCGATCATGGATCGGGCTGGTCGCGTTGTCGCGTACGAACTTCTGTTCAGGGATGGGCCTATCGGGGTGGGCCGGATCGACGACCTGCGCTGTACGACAGCGGTGGTGGAGCGCGCAGTGGGCTCGATCGGTCTCGAGCGACTTGTCGGGAACAAGGCCGCCTTTCTTAACTGCCCACACGATTTTCTGTTCTCGAACTACCCCGATGTGCTGCCGGCGTCACGTTTCGTTCTGGAGATACTGGAGTCGGTCGAACCGAGTTCGGTCCTCTCGCGGCGATGCAGCGAGTTACGAGGCGCGGGCTTCCAGCTGGCGCTGGACGATGTCCGGACCATGACCGACGACATCCGGTGGTTTCTTCCGTCCGTCGACATCGTCAAGATCGACTGGCCGTTCGTGGAGCGTGCCGAACTGCCGGAGCTGGTCAGCCAGCTCAAACGTGCGGGAAAGGTCGTGCTCGCCGAGAAGGTTGAGCATGCGGAGGATGCGGAACTTGCCCGGCAGCTCGGTTGTGATCTGCTGCAGGGCTATTATTTCGCGAAGCCGCAAATTCTTTCCGGCAAGCGCTCGATGCCCCCGGTGAAGGCCATCCTTCATGTGTTCGACCTGGTCGGCAGCGATGCCCCCCTGGATAGTATTGCCCGGGCGTTGAAAGAGACGCCAATGCTGGTAGCTCAACTGTTGCGGCTGGCAAACAGCAGCGAACAGCCTAACGGTAAAGCGGAGCGCATTTCATCGCTGAAGCAGGCCCTCTCGATAGCCGGCAGCCGCAGGCTTCTGCATTGGTGCGGACTTCTGCTTTACGCGAACCGGGACGGGCTTCCGGTCGAGGAGGATCCGCTCGCCTTGCTCGCACAGCGACGGGCACATTTCATGGAAGAGGCGATCGACGCGATGGCGGACGGACCGCGTTCGCTGGTGGCCACGGCCTATCTTACGGGCATGCTGTCGCTACTACATGTCGCGTGTCACATGGAGCTCCGCGCCTTTGTCGATGAGTTACCCGTTTCTGATTCCATCCGCGAGGCCATCCTGAACGGCGGCGGCGTACTCGGCGAGCTGCTGTCGATTGCTGCGCTGCTTGAACGGGGCGATGCGGGCGCGGCGACTGTGAGGCTTCAACGGCTGGTGGCCTCTCCCGCAGAGTTTCAGAAGATCATCGAGTGTTATTGACATGATTCTCGCGGGTTCGGACGCGCAGGAAAGCAAGAAAGAACCAGGGCGCACTGAGCCGCTCGGGTGGAGGATCGAACCCACGACGCTAAAGCTCGCGATCTACCCGCCAGTCTGAGCGCTAACGTCGTCTCAAACGACACGAGGTCTGAGCCGGCCGTCCATCCAGCACATTTCAACTCGCGAACGTCTGCTATCGAGCGAGGCGACTCAATATTCCACGAGGATGGTAACGCGGCGATTCGCGGCTCGCGCTGCCGGAGCGTCTCCGATAATCAAGGGGAAGTTATCAGCCCGACCGATCGCGGCCATTCTGTGGGCTTCGATCCCTTTGTCGGCAAAGAATCGAACCACGGCGCCTGCCCGTGCGGACGACAGTTCCCAGTTGGATTCGTATTTCACCGTTGATATCGGCAGACTGTCCGTGTGGCCTTCTACGAGGATGTTGTTTTTTGAGTGGTCGCGCAGCACCACGGCGACCTGGTTCAACACGTCGAAAGATTCCGGCAACAAACGCGCATCACCCGAGTTGAACAAAACTTTCGCGTTGATTGCGATTTCAACGCCCTGTGAGGCATTCGAAATCGTAATCTGCTGTTTCTCTTGAAGCGGCTCTAACAAAGAAAGAAGCTGCCTCCTTGCGACATCTGGCGCTCCGGGCGCAGCAACAGCAGCGTTAGCGTTGCCGGCACCCGTCACCTCCTTCACCGCGTGACGCTCGAGAGTCTTTATTTCAAGCTCTCTATTTTTCGCCAACTGCAGTGCATAAAGCGCAAGGAACAACACCATAAGCGTGGTGATGAGGTCGGCATAGGAAATCAGCCAGCGCCCGGACTGTTCCTCCTCGGCATCGTCGCCTTTCTGATAGTCGGCTTTGTCTGACGCAAGGCGCTTATTACCCAAGGAGGTATTCATACACGAAACGTCTGTTTCCAAATTGCGTTTGAATGGGCGTCCAGCAACATTCGCCAACTGAGCGAAACCGGCTATCCCAGCAACTCAGCCGATCTTTCGCGGACGTCGCCCGCCAGCCGGGTTTCGATCGTGTGGGGCGATTCCTTGCGGGATATCGCGAGCAAGCCGTCGAGGTATAAACGCCTGAAGCGCAACTCGCTATCTACCTGCGCCCTTATCTTTCCGTACAACGGCAGAAAGACCAGGTTCGCCAACGCGAGGCCGTAAAGCGTTGCCACAAAAGCGACGGCGATACCTTGCCCGAGCTGCGCGGGCTCGAGCATATGACCCGTGACCTGAATGAGGCCGAGCACAGCCCCGAGGATCCCGAACGTCGGCGCGTAGCCACCTGCCTGCTGCCATATCCGTGCCGCCGCCATGTGATTGCGCTCATACGCATCCAGTTCTCTTTGCAAGGCGTCTTCGAGCACGGCGGTCGATACGCCGTTTGCCAGAAGCTCCAATCCTCTTTTGGCGAAAGGATTGATTCCGCCGGCCTCTATCGACTCGAACGCCAGCATGCCGTTCAGTTTCGCCTGATCGCCCCATTCGAGCAGGACGGACAAGCTTTCCCGGTCGACCTGCCGCGCTTTCACAAAAGCCAGGCGCAGTTGCTTGACGCCGTCATAAAACCTTGCCCAGGTATTCTGGATCATCACCGCGCCGAGGGTCCCTCCCAGGACGATGACAAATGCCTCCAGCTGAAAAAGGGAGGTGAAGCGCCCACCCTCGAGCGAGAATCCGGCAACGATGGCCGTCACGCCGAACAACGCGCCAAATAGCGTCAAAAGATCCATACATCCTCTCGAACGGCCGCCCCAGCCATTGGACCCGAAGCGAACACAGCCTGCTGTCCGTGCACCAGGTGTCAGGCATCCAGCCTGGAGAGCGGCGCTGTATTGGCCGCCGGAGATTTGATCGCTCGCACGATCTCGAGGAAGCGCTGCTCGATCTCGGCAATCTCGATCGGATCGACCTTGATGTCACGCCGCATGACCCACGAAACTTCCTTTTTTCTAGCCTCGGTCATCACCGAAAGCAGGCGTTCGGCAACAGGCTGATCCGTCAGGGCGGAGAGCAGTTTCGCGAGGTCGTAGGTGTCGAAAGCGCTCACGGCTTCGAACAAGGCTCGCTGGTCGACAAACTCCAGATCGTCCAGCGATTTCAGGTCGCCCGGACCACGGGAATTTCGCCGGGAAAAATACGTGACGCCCTTTTCCTCGACGTAATTCAATACCTTGGTCTTGCGAAACGCGAAGATATCTTCTGCAATTTCCGCATGGGACAGCTTGTTGAGAATCAGCTTCTTCTCGACGCCGATCAGGGCTTCCAGGTCAGCCAGTTCGATCAGTTCCAGTTCACTGCCGATCGAGATGTCGAGATCGTGGTCCGCCGCCTGCTGAGCCCGCTCCGTGATCCGTACAGGATCGAACGTAACAAGCTGTCGGCTCGTTGCGCCGTCGTGCGCCGAATATCGCGCCGAGGTGTTGCTCAGGCGCTCGGAGCCGCCCGGTTCGAGCGTAACGAGGTTGAGTTTCTCCATCCGCTTGAGTATGGCCATCACATGCGGACGGGAATGGCCGGCAATCGCATGGCACTTCTTGATGACTTCGGGCAAGGGCACCGAGAACTCTTCTCCTTGAGCGCGGCGCATGCGTCCATCCAGTCTGTCCGCGTTCTCATTACCTGCCATCAGAGCCAGAACGTGAGCATACGAGAGAACCCCAGGCAGGAAATCCGCATGCGTATAGGTGGCAAGGACATCGTCCTTCTTCTTCACCCGCCGAATCATGGTGCGCACGATATGGCGAAGCAGCGGCGATACGCGCTCAAGCTCCTCTTCCACCACGTTTGCTGCGATGACGGTCAATTGACAGAAGCTCAGTGCTTTCGCGGTGTGCGCTCGCGGTTCGGCCGGCAACAAAGCCGCTTCGCCGAAAAACTCGCCCTTTCCTAGCGTGGCAAGAATGACCTTTTTTTCGTCGCACTGAGTGGAGATTTCGACTTTGCCGTCAGCGATGACGTAGATGACGGCGTCGCCCGCGAAGCCTTCGGAATAGATGACTTCGCCCGGAGCCGCTGTCCGCGACCATGGCGATCGTTGGTGGTTCAAGATTCATTCCCCCGAAGAGCTATTTCCTCGTTCAGCCCGCTCCTTCCCGAGGCGCGAGCATGCCCGATGGTCCCGATTTGTTTGACTGTATAACGACATGCAAGACGCAAATCTTTAGCACGCGAGAATCATCAGACATGGTGACGTCATGCAGACTGACTGACGCAAACGTTTGGCGCGAGGGAAGGGGGCGCCAATGCCGTGGGGTCGCTCGCGTACGCGAAGCAACATGGTGCCGGCCGGTTCGTGGTGGTCGGCACGTTGCTGGCGTACGCGTCAAACGCGCAGTCGTTCCGTTGCGCATTATTGGTCAGCCTTCTCGAAAGGCAGCTTCCAGACGGTCACGGTATTTGTGTTGTCGTCGACCGCGGCAAAACGCACGAACTCTTGCCGCGGCTGCGTGAACGCCAGTCCAAATGCACCATCTGGAGCCGGGTCGATGGAAAGCTGAGCGACGAAGCGGCCTTGCGGCGTGAATTCGACGATTTCGCTCGGCTGATTCGGATCGCTGTTGATCGCATCGCCGTTCGCGACGAACAGATGGCCGTTCGGTCCGAGGGTTAGCGCGATCGGGCCGTGGAGATGAGCATTGTCCGCATAGATCAGCACCCCTTTGCCACCGTCGTGCTGCGAATTGCCTGCGCCGAATACCGCGAAGATCGCGTTATCGACGGTGGACGCGACATAGAGTACGTCGCGCTGCGGATCGTAGGCGAGTCCGGTCGGGCCTACGACCAGTGCCGCGGGATCGCTGCGAAACGGGTAGCCAGAGGCGATCTGGGTGGCGCGGTTGAGGTGGACGCCGTTGTCGTCGACGCTCACATCGAGGCGCACAATCGTCCCGTTGAGCACGTTCGACACGAAGACCTTCGCCTGGTCACCCCGATCGAAGATCGTCAGATCCCAGGGCCCGTCGATCTTCGCCGTCGCAGGCGTCCATTGCGCGACGATGCCGCCGGTTCGATTCAGCACCAGCAGCACGCCGGACTTGATCGTCTTGAAGGTGCCATCCGTGGTCGGCACGCTGCCAACCAGCACGAAGCCGCCCTTGAGCACACCGAGCGCGGTGCTCAGGCCGAGACCGGGGGCACCCCCAAAGAACGTGACCGGCTTGTCGTTCGGCACAATCTTGACGATTGTCGTGCCGGTGCCCTGCAGGTTCTGCGCGTTGTTGAAATTCGACACCAGCAGGTCGCCTGCGGCGATCGTGCCGAAACTGGGGAATCCGTCGGGCACGAAGGCGGCGCCGTACGGATTGAGGTCACCGTTGGCAGGCACCGTCGACGAGGTAACGAACGACGGCGGGAGCAGCGGCGTGAGCTCGCCGGCAAGGGCGGGGCCCGCTGGGGACAGGGCGAGACTGGCGCTGTACAGCGTGGCCAGCAGCAGGTATCTCAGCGTGCGGCCTTTTGAACGGGCAACGCGGGGGCAGGGTTGCCGGTCGATTGTCGGATTGAAGCCGTGTATGACGGGGTTCATGACTGGGCTCTCCAAGA
The DNA here is from genome assembly GCF_058781505.1 of Paraburkholderia sp. FW306-2-2C-D06C. NCBI lineage: Bacteria > Pseudomonadati > Pseudomonadota > Betaproteobacteria > Burkholderiales > Burkholderiaceae > Paraburkholderia > Paraburkholderia sp. FW306-2-2C-D06C. The sequence goes on from NZ_JBYSWU010000072.1 coordinate 31,933, forward strand.
AAGCCGCGGGGCGGGCGCGTTGTTGTCGCTGCACGCAATGCGTGCCGGCCGCCGCTAGCGAACTTCGCCCGTGCCCACGCGACGGGCACCAGCACCGCCGTCCTGCGACTCGAACGGAACGCGCGTCGCGCAGCGTCGGCAACGGTGGGGCGAATCCTGCAAACCGGGCAAACACACACCCCTTGTCGGCGGGTGCGTGGCAAGCGAGGCGTGCTTCATTTCATGCGCAACGGAACTGGATCGTCCGATGGCACACGCGGATGCAGATGAGTAAACGGCGGGCAGGGACAAATATTCCGTCGTGGAGAGACCCTCGGTGCAGCGATGGGTTGAACTGAACCGTCCTCCGCTTTGAATGACCGCGACAATGCGCATCAGAGGGACGCACCTGGCGTACGTGGCGGTGCCATTGTCAGTCCTGGTTGTTTCGCTGGCCCATGGTGTGCGCGTTTGGTCACAAACATGCCGTCCGATCCCAGCAAGTCGTTGTGTATGCACTCGTGAAACCACCGTTCGCGGCAAACGAAAAACTGCGCTGATTGCGAGCATGGCCGCCGTCGATTGCAAGCTGCTGCAACCATGGATAGTTAGACGCTTCTATCCGGCCACCACGCGATTGCGGCCGTTGTGCTTGGCCCGGTATAGCCGCTCATCGGCGACTCGTAAGAGGGTGTCGATCGTGTCGCCGTCGCGGCCGAATTCGGAGATGCCAACACTGACGGTAACGGCGACGGCCCGCCCGGTTACGGTATAAAGCTCCTCGCTAGCCACGGCGCCCCGGACGCGCTCCGCGATCGAACGGGCCACGTCTAGCGCGGCTTTGGGCAGCAGCACCATAAACTCTTCGCCACCGACCCGCGCCACGCCGTCATAGGGGCGAATGGCGTCGAGGCATTTCTGCACGAATCGCTGCAACACCTCGTCACCCACCTGATGGCCGTAGTTGTCGTTGATCAATTTGAAGTGGTCGAGATCCAGCGCCAGCAGCGAGAACGGCGCACCGCCTCGCTTGGCACGTGCGATTTCCGCCTCCACTTGTTGAATAAACTCGCGCCGGTTCGCGGCACCCGTCAGGGGATCGGTCGCGGCGAGGTGCTCGAGCTTGTGATTGGTGCGTTGGAGCTCCTGCAGCGCGCTTTCTGTGCGTGCCATCGCCTCGGCGAGGCGAGCCATCAGTTCTTCCTGACTGTAGATCGCCGAAAAGGACTGCGTCGTGCGAAACGCCTGAACGACGCCATAACTCAGCAGGAAAAAACCGGAGGCGAAGATCGCGTGCGCCAGCCACCACATGTGATTCCAAGGCTTGCCGAGAATGAACGCGAGAGACGCGAGCGCGAAGGAGGTGATCGAGATGCCGTAGATCACCATCAGCGGCGAGCGAATGCGACGGAGCATCAGCGTCATGACGTTCAGCGTCGAGAAGATGAGCGCCCCGCCTTCCATCGACAATCGCACTGAAAGGCTGCCCGCGATCGGCGAGTTCGCGATGAGTCCAACGACCAGGTCGATCAGGACGAACACGGCGATCGCGGTCAGCCACGGGCGCGGCTTCGAGCGCCGCTCGACCGCGTGCGGCGCGCGGCGATACGAGAGAAGCCCGACCAACAGCAGCACCGACATCACCAGACGCGATGCCGGTCCGTAGAGCAGGAACAGCCAGATATTGTGGTGAGCCATGCCGGTGAACGCGCCGTGCAGCGCATAGACCAGCACAAAGCCTAGAAAGCCCAACGTCAGCCACCGCAACAGCGGTTCACCCGACGACAGATAACAACGCCAGGTCACATAGGTGACAAACAGCCCCTCGAGCGTCGCCGCCGCGATCGCGATTTCGTGGAACGCGTGGTTTTCGAACTTCAGACTCGGGTCTTGAAAGAAAGCCAGATAAGCAATCAGGTAGGCGGGAATAAGTGCAAAACCAATGACCAACAAAGCCGAGTAGACCTTGGTCACGGTCTCGATGATGCGGGGCGGCCCTTCGATTGAGGTAATCGTGCTCATGTGCCCGTCTCCGACAATATTGCTGTGGTTTTTCGCATCGCCGAGCGATTGACGCGTGAATCGGCCGACTCGGACGCGGGACCGTGCCGTCGTGCAGAGCCGGGCATACCGCGCAGCGGACTACCTTCAGGCAATTGGAAGTATAAGCGTCAGGTTTCATCTGACAAGGGTGTCCAAACGGACTGCGATTCGCGTCGGCGACACATCGGTCGTGCAATCGACTCTTGATATTCCGTGCAGTTGCCTTCTGCAATCGCGAGCAGCCTCTTCGCAGCATCCAGGCTAGTCGTCGCGCTGTCCCGCACAAGCCGCAAGCCCGACGCGCATCGGCATTGACGTGCACGCGACGCCAACCGGGCGGGCCGGAAACGGCCGTCATGTCATCTGAAATTGACTTGGGCAGACCTGTTGCTCCAAAACAAACAGTCACCGAGAGATATGTTTGTCATGGCAGGACATCTTTTTCCTCCCGCCCTTCGAAAGCGTCGAAACGGCCCACGCGAGATTTTTTATTTGTCTTTGTTTTCATGTGGTTGGGTGAATTTTCTCGGCTCGCGATTCGAGATTGGCACACCCTATGCGTT
>NZ_JBYSWU010000073.1:0-33217 GCF_058781505.1 Paraburkholderia sp. FW306-2-2C-D06C
CGTCGAGGCATTGCCACCTGCGATCTCCTCGCCGAAGACCGGTCATTGAGCGTGATCGGACGAGACTTTGGATACCGAGTTGGATGGTGACCTCGACCGACCGCTTGTGGCCGCTTGTCGCCTCGCAGGGCTGAAAACCGCGGGCTTCGGGTCCATACAGCAGCTCCTCGATTTAACGCGAATATTTATTGGGGACAGCCCGCAAAGCCGCATGCGACCGGGAGCGTTCCAACCGGAAATTTGCGCCGAACTCAAGGTGACCCCGATACGACGCCTTTCGCGCGCTGCGCAAGGCATCCGCGAAGTTGGGAGGCATCTGGCCGCGACAGAGCGTCGATGAGCGCGTCAACGAGGTGGCCTGAGATGCCGAATCCAGTTCATGCTTCTCAGCGAGTGGCCTTGTGGCATGAAAAGGCAGCAAGCATTCTCGTCGCAGCGGGTCGTCAAGGCACGCAGGTGGAGCGCCTGCCCGTCGAGCTGCGGCCTTCAACGATTGACGAGGGCTTCGCAATTCAGCGAAAGGTGGGTGATGTCCTTGGGCGCGAAGCCGGTGCATGGAAATGCGCGCTGGCGACGGCGGGTAAGGTCATCGCCGCGCCGATCTAAGCGAATCTGATCTACCGCAGCGTCGAATGCAGCTTCAGCGTCAGCTCGGTGCAGTCTACCGTGAAGGCAGGGCCCGAACTCGCCTGTTTTTATGAAACGCGACCTGCCGCCTCGAAGGTACGGATACAGCCAAGCCGAGGTGCTCGATGCTTTAGGTGACGGGCATCCCGTGCTGAACTGCTCGGGAGTCGTTACTCGCAACCGGCGTCCCTGACGGCTGCGCCAAGCGAATCCGAATAGTGCACAAACTTGCGTGTTTGCTCGCCAAGTCCACTGCCACCAAGCGTCCTTGTGTCCCCCGCTTTCGGAAAAACAGGCGGTTTCTGACATGCTCAGGCCGTGTCATTGACATGCCCATCGACGCTTTCGCGCGGCCAGACCGCTCCCAACTGCGCGGATGCTTCCTGCAAAAGCGTGTAGAAGGCGTCGTAACGCTCCGGCGGGATTCGTAAGACCGGTCCAGCAATGCTAATTGTCCCGACAACCGCCCCGCCGATCAGCGAACGCACGGTCACGGCCATCGCGACGACGCCTGGCTCCGCCTCCTCGACGACGAGACCATAGCCGCGCTGCCTCGTCAGTTCGAGCTCCGGTATCAATTGGTCGACACTAGTGATCGCCTTCGGTGTTCCCGCGCCGTTGGGCTTGCCGAGTCCTCCACGCAATGCGTACCCGATTGCTTCGTCGTTTGACATTGCCGCCAACCACGCCTTTCCGACTGATGTCGCATGCAATGTGATGGGACTATGCATGGACGGCGAATACATGAGACCCGGTGCCGCGCCCTGAGACGCAGCGAGCCACGCGAGCGTCCCTTCATTGACCACCGTCAGCCGAACTAGCTCATGGCACTGGGCGGCGACCTCGTCGAGGATCGGCTGCACCAGGCCCGGCAGACCAAGCCCATGCAGGTACCGCTGACCGAGCAAAGAAAGTTTTAAGGTCAAACGGTATTGGGAAGTCTGTTCGTCTTGTTCAGCCCACCCCTGCTCGCACAACTGCGCAAGCACTCGATGGGCCGGACCTTTTTCCAGCTCAAGTTGAGCTGCGATGTCGGACATTCGCATCCAGCGCGCTTCGCGCGCCAGCAACTCGATGGCTTGAAGCGAACGATCAACTGCTCCCTTGACAACTCTCATAATTTAGGTAATATGATTCTTATTGGAACGTTGTTACAACAATAAAGAATGCGCACCGAAAAGTCAATCCAAGACGGAGACAAGTCATGAGTGGAAGCACCCAGATTGAGGCCCATCGTCAGCGCCAGTCGAAGATAGCCGCGGCCAGCGGCTGGATTGGCTCAGCACTTGAGTACTACGACTTCTTCATTTATGCGACCGCAGCGTCGTTGCTTTTCCCGCAGCTCTTCTTCCCTTCTCAGAACCCAACAGTAGCTATCATCGCATCCCTGGCGACTTTCGGTGTCGGCTATGTTGCCCGGCCCATAGGCGCTATGGTGCTCGGCCACGTCGGCGACCGACACGGCCGGAAGACGGTGCTGATTTTCTGCATGTGTTTAATGGGTTTTTCGACGATGGGCGTGGGACTCCTGCCCACGTATCAGCAGGTCGGCATCTGGGCTCCGTTGCTGCTCGTCATCCTCCGGCTCATTCAGGGATTCGCGGTCGCGGGAGAGGTCTCCGGCGCCAGTTCCATGATCCTTGAGCATGCACCGTTCGGCCGACGTGGCTACTTCGCGAGCTTTACCCTACAAGGGGTACAAGCCGGGCAACTCCTGGCGGCAGCGGTCTTCTTGCCGTTGGCGCATTTCTTACCGAAAGATCAATTTGCTTCCTGGGGATGGCGCATTCCGTTCCTCCTCAGCTTTGTCGTCATCATCATGGGGTACATCATTCGCCGCCAGGTTGACGAAACTCCCGCTTTTCGCGAGGAGCAGGCTCACGGCGAGGTGCCTTCCTCACCGGTTGTCGAGGTCCTGCGACAGAGTTGGGACGATGTCTTACGCGTCGTCTGCATGGCGCTCGTTGCGGTCATCGCGCTTCTTGCTACGGTGTTCGGCGCCGCGTATGCAGTCCAGCCGGCCTACGGTATCGGCTTTCCTGTTGGCGTCTTTCTTTGGATTCCGGTTCTCGGAAACATCTGCTCGGTCATACTGATTCCCTTCGTCGGTAATCTCTCTGACAAAATCGGCCGCAGGCCGCCAGTTCTTGCCGGCGTGCTCAGCGCCGGGTTGCTCTCTTTTGGTTACCTGTACGCCATCAGCATCCATAATCTCTGGCTCACCATAATTCTTTCGGTGCTGATGTGGGGCATCGCCTACCAAGGCTTCAACGGGGTGTTCCCGAGCCTTTTCCCAGAACTATTTCGCACGCGCGTGCGCGTGACGGGGATGGCCATCGGACAAAACGTTGGGACGACGCTTGCGGCACTGACGCCCACACTCTTTGTAGCCGTCGCGCCCCCCGGCACCGCCAACATTCCGCTGAAGATCGGCTTTCTAACGTTCGGCATCTGTCTTATCGCCGCGTTCGCTGCATTCACTACGCGAGAGACATACCGGATCCGCCTTAACGATCTCGGCGACCGCGGTGCGGTGCCCGTCCCTAAAGCGGAGTACGAGCGCTTGCGCCGCGAAGCGATGGCCGGAAGAACCAGAACTGCCGATGCGCAGGATCTCGCAAAACAGCTTCGCTCGTAGGCTTTTACGACGGCTGTATTCGTTGCGACCACCGTGTTGGCGCAACTCAGCACGAGCCAAGCCGAAGCGACGCGACGCGACGCTTGCGAACACATTGACGCTATACAGAGGGTATGCACATGCACAACGAAGACACCCCCCGTTACGACGGCCCACGCGAGCTCGCGCAATCTCTGAGCGCATTTGCGCGCATCACCGCGGCCGAGGCGCCCTGGAACCAGGAAGGCCTGCGTGCCGATTCTGAGTACCGCGACCTCGGACTCGCCGCGGTGACTAACGGTCGCATCGGCGCGAAGCACATTCGTGCGCTGAAACCGTTCACCGATCCTACTGGCTGGCACTGGCACGACATGACCGGGCACTACCTGTACGTGCTCCGCGGATTTGTGACGTTCCGTTTCGCCGGTGTAGAGGGTGACGTGACGCTCAAGGCTGGAGAGGGCATGTCCCAGCCCGCCGGCGTGCCGCACAACGTCATGGGGCGCTCCGACGACCTGGAGGTCATCGAGATCAACGAGCCCGCCCACTACGGGACCTGGGATCTTGACGTGCCGCCGGCGCCATGGAAGTGACGGGCATTACACCGGTTCGTAATCAAAGTGGCTTGGTCTGAAAACGAATGATCCATCCCGCCCTCAGTAAGCCCAATTTCCGAGCAGTCAGATAAGACTGCGCCAACAGTCAACATCGAAGGCCACGCAGCAATGGATCCACATATCACAGGAAAAACGCGACTTTATGGGTTAGTGGGCGATCCACTGACGGCCGCCAAGTCGCCACAGTTATTGAACCAGCTTTTTACTGAACAGCGCGTGGACGCCGTTTGCGTTCCGTTCTGGGTCAACGCGGCAAATCTGTCGGCCTTCGTCAGCGGTGCGCGAGCGATGGGCAATCTGTCCGGCATGCTGGTCACCATGCCTCATAAACAACGAATGCTCGCGCTTGTCGACGAACTTGATCCGACTGCTCGTCAGGTCGGGGCGCTCAACGTCATTCGCTGCGAATCAGATGGACGCTGGGTCGGCGCGATATTCGACGGCGTCGGCTGCGTTCTTGGTATGCAGTGGGAAGACAACCATCCGGCGAATAAGTCCGTGCTTCTCGTTGGCGCCGGAGGCGCCGGTAGCGCCATCGCATTTGCGGTCGCGGCTGCAGGCGCTAGCAAGCTAACCATATCTGATGTCGATGAGGACCGGGCTGGCGACCTTGCGGCATCCGTGGCAGCCGAAACAGGATGCGACGCTCATTCGGGGCCACCCGACCCGCAAGGATTCGAGGTCGTGATCAATGCCACGCCGCTCGGCATGAGAGCGAACGATGCCATGCCGGTCGATCCGGAGCGGCTAGCGCCCGGCGCCATCGTCGTCGACATCATCAATGCGGCCGAGCCAACGCCGCTTCGCCGCGCCGCGCAAGCGCGCGGTTGCCGCACCCAAGACGGCGGCCCGATGCATCAGGGGCAGGCTTTCTATGCACTCAGGTTTCTGGGCTTCGATTACCGCCCCAATGGACGATCAGCGCCAGACGACGGCCCGCGATAAGCGCCGAGCAGGAATGCCTGAAGGTAGAGTCAAAACATATAGGGAAAAGCGCCCGAAACCGGTAGTCGCCACCAATTCGATTTCGAAGCATGAAGTGATTGAAAATTTTTAAAGGAGAATGCGTATGAGAGTCGCCTTGCTGGAGGTCAGCCATTGGCATGTCCCGCTCTATCTTGATGCGCTGGAGGCGCCGGGGATTGAAGTGGTCGCCGTGTCGGATGCAGAGCATGTCAAGGGAGAAGCTATTGCCGCACGCTTCGGAAGCAAGTTGTATTCGTCGGCCTATGAACTGCTAGAGCGCGAGGAAGTCGATTTCGCATTTGTGTTCGGGCGGCATTCCGAAATGCCGGCGCTCGCTGAGGCCGTGATCGCAAAAAACATTCCGTTCGCGCTGGAGAAACCGTGTGGCACCAACATGTCGCAGGTCACCCGGCTTCGTGCACTGACCGAGGAAGCCAATCTTTATTGCGCAGTACCGTTGATCTTTCGAATGAGCGAATTGCTGAGCTCACTCGAAGATGCCGAGGGGCGCATACCGTCGGATTTCAATTACATGTCCTTCCGTTTCATCGTGGGACCACCCAGTCGGTACGAAGCGGCAGGCGCCGGCTGGGCGCTCGATCCCGAGTATTCCGGAGGCGGATCGACGATCAACGTCGCTACTCATTTCATCGACTTGTTCAGATTGCTCACTGGCAAGGAGATCGCCCGAGTCTCCGCGACAATGAACTCAAGAACGCATCGAGGCGCCGTTGAGGACTATTCCCTGCTGACCATGCAGACCGAAGACGGCGTGATCGGCCTGGTGGAAACGGGATACAGCTTTCCCAGTACCGCCGACGAGCAGCGCGAATTCTCGTTCACTGTGGCATCCGATCGTATGTACGCGAAATCCGGCCCGGACCGAATCGAGATACGCGACAGAAACAATCTTTCCGCAGGCACGCGAAGCCGCCGCCTCCAGCTTGAAACTGACATCTACTACCCCTTGTTCGTCAAGCGGGTACTCGCCGAGTGCCGTACTGGCGCAAGGCCAATCGCGTCATTGCGCGATGCAGAGCTGATGATGCAGGTCATGGATGCGGCCTACGCATCGGCCAGGCAAGGGGGTGCGCTTCAAACTCTCGAGCCGATTCCCAAGTGACGGATTGCCCGGATCGCAAGCTCATGCTGCAAACAAGTCATTGCAACGCGGGCAACTACCCTTCGCCGAAGGAAGGGGATTGGATCGCGCGCGATTTCCGCTTCAACACCGGCGAGGTGATGCCGGAGTTGAGGCTACACTACCGTACCATCGGCGAGCCGTCCGGTGACCCGGTCCTGGTCCTGCACGGCACGACGGGCACTGGTGCCAGTATGCTGACACCTGATTTCGCGGGAGAGCTGTTCGGTCCCGGACAGCCGCTCGATGCCGACAAGTATTTCATCATCCTTCCGGACGCGATCGGAGCCGGTGGATCGTCCAGGCCGTCCGACGGACTGCGCACACGATTTCCGGCTTACAACTATGACGACATGGTGCTCGCGCAGCATAGGCTACTGACCGAGCACCTTCGAATTCGGCACCTGCGCCTGCTGATCGGTAACTCGATGGGCGGCATGCACGCATGGATCTGGGGTGTGCGGTATCCGGACTTTATGGATGCGCTCGTGCCAATGGCGTCGCAACCGACGGAGATGTCCGGTCGCAACTGGATGCTGCGCCGCATGCTCATCGAGATGGTCCGAAACGACCCGGAGTACCGGGACGGTAATTACACCGGCCAGCCCAGTGCCTTGCGCTTTTACAACGCCTTTTTTGCACTGGCCACTAACGGTGGGACGCTTGCCTGCCAGAAGGCGGCGCCGACGATCGACCTGGCCGACAAGTACGTCGACGCAAGGTTGGCTCAGCCGTTCACATTGGATGCCAACGACTTTCTATATCAATGGGGTGCTTCGCGCGGCTACAATCCGGCATCCGGCCTGAAAGACATTAAGGCGGCGGTCCTGGCCATTAACGCTGCCGACGACGAACGCTATCCGCCGGAGACCGGCCTGATGGAGCGTGCGATGCAACTTATTCCCAACGGATGGCTACATCTTATTCCTGCGAGCGAGGACACGTGCGGCCACGGCACCAATGGGCTGGCTCGCTTCTACAAGCGTGAGTTGCACGAACTGCTACAAACGACGCCGCGCAGAATCGGTGAGTGACGCCCTTATGGGCTTACAGATCACCGCGCCTGCTCCGAGACGTCTTTCTCTCCCGTATTGAACGCAGGCAGTCTAAAAAAGACGGTTGCCGCTATGACACTCTCCACGTGGCATCGACCGTCTCCGAATGGCCGAACCCGCACGACGGCCATTGCACCAAACAGACCCGATGCAGACGGTTATACCTCCGGGTGCCCGGCGGCAGATGTGCGATGCGGAGCAGCCTTTCAGTCGCGCTTACTTGCTTACACCCACCGGTCCAGGCAAACACAGCGCGGGGAAGTCACTGTCTCCTTAGCAGCATTGCGAGGCTCGAATGATATGAATGTGCACTCACATGATTGCGCTAATTTGCCAAGGTACGAATTCGTTCTGTCCGTAACCATGCAGCTCACTGCGAGTACGGTTCCCCGAAGCGACATCTAGCAGCAATTCGAAAAGCACTCCGCCCAGTTGCTCGATCGTCGTGCTCCCTTCCAACACCTCCCCGCAGTTCAGATCCATATCGTCGGACTGTCGTTGCCAAAGTGCTGTGTTCGTCGCAAGTTTGACGGACGGCGCGGGGGCGCAGCCGTATGCTGAACCACGTCCCGTCGTGAAACAGATCAGATTCGCACCGCCGGCTACCTGGCCGGTAGCCGACACCGGGTCATAGCCGGGCGTGTCCATAAAAACAAGGCCGCGTGCCGTGACCGGCTGGGCGTACTCGTACACTTCGACCAGATTGGTAGAGCCGGCTTTCGCGATGCCTCCCAGCGATTTTTCAAGGACGGTTGTCAAGCCACCTGCCTTGTTGCCCGCAGACGGATTGTTGTTGATTTGCGCCCCTTGCCGCTGCGCATAGGCCTCCCACCACTTGATGCGATCAACCAGCTTCTGACCCACCTCGGGCGTTTCGGCGCGGCGCGTCAGTAAGTGCTCCGCGCCATAGATTTCGGGCGTCTCCGAGAGAATCGCGGTGCCGCCGTGCTGCACCAGCAGATCAACCGCCGCGCCGAGCACCGGATTGGCGGTAATGCCGGAATACCCGTCCGATCCCCCGCATTGAAGACCGACCGTGAGATGGCTTGCGCTGACCGGCTGCCGCCTCACGTTGTTTGCTTCCGGCAACATGCGGCGAACCAGTTCGATACCCTTCGCGATCGTCAGTGTGGTCCCACCGCTGTCCTGGATCGTGAACGTTCGCAAGCGGTCGTGTTCCCGGAGTCCCTGCGTCTCAAGAAGTCGCGGGATCTGATTTGTTTCACAACCGAGACCGATGACCAGCACGCTTGCGAAGTTCGGGTGGCATGCATAGCCTCCAAGCGTGCGCTGCAGGATCGCCAGACCATCGCCTTCAGAGTCGATCGCGCAACCCGAACCGTGTGTGAGTGCCACGACGCCATCGACGTTCGGGAACGCGGCCAGTTCATCTGGATGAATGTCGCGGCGAAAATGATCAGCAATGGCCCGCGCAACCGTAGCCGAGCAATTTACCGAGGTGAGGATCCCGATGTAGTTGCGTGTGGCAACTCTGCCGTCTGCGCGGACAACGCCCTGGAATGTCGCGGGCCCGTTCGAGCGCACAGTCTGACGCGCGGCCTGCCCGAATGCGTAGTCACGCGCAAAGTCGCCCATAGCGAGGTTGTGGGTGTGTACATGCTGCCCCGCGCGAATCGGCTGACTTGCAAAGCCGATTACCTGGCCGTACCGGTGCACCGCCTCACCCTGACCGATGTCACGTGTCGCCACTTTGTGTCCGGGTGGAATCAGTCCCGACACCGTCACTGCTTCCTTGTCGAGCACCGTGCCGGACACAAGCTGTTCGAGCGCGATAACAACATCGTCCACAGGATTGAGCCTTATGATACGAGCCGACATCGAGGCGGTGGATGGCTCGGGCGTGTCGGCGATATTCAACGACATGGCACTACTCCTACGTTTCTCAGGGTGAGGGCCGGTCGCGCGTGGCCACGTGGGATTCGCGCGAAGGGCCGTGAAGCGGTGATCGACGACGCTTAACCGCTTAGCCAGCGCTCCAGGGTGTTTTGCAGCGCGTGTACTCAAGTTGATAGAGCGTCGTGTCCGGTGCCGTCGCGCCAGCCTCAGGCAATGCCGCAAGTCCCGAAACAAAACGGCCCACCGCTGAACGGACATAGTCTGCCCGGCACCCTTCGACTAACACGATCCATGTGGGTACCTGCGTGCCCTCTGAACGCGCCTTCTTTTCCGCCGTTTCCACTTTGCTGATTGCTTCGTCTGCAAGGCACAGGTGCACGCCCGTGATCCCTGGCAGATCCGCGAGGGGCGGCAGCACGCGCTGACGCAAACCCTTCACGACGTCTGCACGTGCATCCGAAGGCACGTCGAAGCGCACAGTCACAAGATAGGCACCTTGCCCAACGCCGTCCGAGTAGGCGACGTGACAGATTGAGCGCGCGACGCTCCGGAAAGAGGCGACAACCTGCCTGGTCCACGGCGTCGGCGTATTCAGCCGGGTAACGTAGTCTTGCGCGCCAAGCACCTCAACGGTGTCGGCCTCGTACAGATTGAAGTACTCGGGACCTGCGTCCAGTGCTATGAAGCGCCGACCGCGCCTGAACCCGGGGATGCCGGCGCGTTCCGGCATGTGCTCGCGGTTATGCCACTCGTAGAATTCATCTTTCGCTTCCGGCAGCAGGTCGTGCCAGATTGCGACTACGCCCGTTCCAGCAAGGCTCATATCTCCTCCCGTTGACAAATCGGATCGTCTTAAAGTGCCGATGGATACTCGCCGCGGCCCCAGGCTGCGCCAAGAATGTTCACGTACTGCACAACCTTTTGTGTCTGCTCGCCGAGTCCGCTGCCGCCGAGCGTCATGGTGTCGCCTGCTTTGAGAAAGACTGGCGGTTTCTGACCGAGGCCTACGCCAGGAGGCGTGCCCGTAATAATCACGTCGCCCGCCATTAAAGGCATGAAGCGGCTGAGATACGCCACGATGTGCGCGACGTTGAAAATCATCGTGCGTGTGTTGCCCGTCTGACGACGCGTACCGTTCACGTCCAGCCAAAGGTCGAGCACCTGCGGATCGGGAACTTCGTCGCGTGTTAGCAGCCACGGACCAAGCGGAGCGAACGAGAATCCGCTTTTACCCTTGGTCCACTGGCCTTCGCGTTCGAGCTGATACGCGCGTTCGGAAACATCATTCGCAAGGCAGTACCCCGCCACATGGTCTAGCGCGTCTGCTTCGTCGATCTGCCAGGCGGGTTTGCCGATCACCACGCCGAGTTCGACCTCCCAATCCAGCTTTTGCGCGTCTGCGGGCAAGACGACCGGATCGTTCGGGCCGCTGATGGAGCCCGTATGCTTGTTAAACACGACCGGTTCCCGTGGGATCGGCGTGTCGGTTTCAGCAGCATGATCGGAGTAGTTCAGGCCAATGCACACGAGATTACGGACATTGCCGACACAGGCGCCGAGACGCGTGCCCGTTTCAACGACTGGCAGACGATCTAAATCGAGTTCCCTCAGTTTTGCAAGGGCGACTGGCGAGACAGTCGTCCCATCAATGTCATCCACGATGCCGGTCAGATCGCGGATCGCGCCGCTCGAATCGATGATACCGGGGTGCTCTTGACCAGGCTGGCCAAAACGGACGAGACGCATCTAGTACTCCTATCAGGACAAAAAAGTAATCGGCAATGTGCCGAGGTCGCCGAAGCCGATACGCAAATCACGACCAACAGGCAACTCCAGAACGCCCGCGTAAGACCCGGTGATCACAGCCTGGCCGGCATGCAGCCCGAGGCCGCGGACGCGAAGGAAATTGGCGAGCCACACAATCGGCGCGAGCGCGCCCCGGTCAGGGTGGCGTCCCGCACACATGACTGCTTCTTCGCCGACGCTGGCTAGGCTGACCTCGAATTCGACGGGGAGATCGGCCGGCGTCGCGCCCTCGATCGAATTAACGCGGGGTCCGATGACAAGGCCTGCATTGAACAGGCCGTCTGCCAGTAGTTCAGGGAACGTCAGCGTTTCGGGATGCGAATAACGACTGCCTAGCAATTCAAGCGCGAGGTGCGTGTGCCCAAGAGCGCCGAGCACTTCAGCCTCGCTATAGACGTCGCGCCGTGGGGGAAGGTCGCGGTTCAGCAGACAGGCCAGTTCCGGTTCCGCCCGCACAACGGCACGCGGAGGCCCACTCATGCGACATACACCGCCTCGATGGATATCAGCGTCATAGATCGGCGCGGCGATGACTTTGCCTTGCTGCGGAAGCGCGCATTTCCATGCGGCGATCCGCCCACCTAGCTGATGGCTGACCTCCTGCTGGATTGCAAAGCCGTCGCGCACATTCGCAGGCAACAGTTCGACAGGCAGCCGCTCGACGAGCTCGCCTTTTTGGCGCGCTGTCACAAGAATGCGTGCTGCCTCTTCTCGCGGACTGGCGATAGCCTCGGCGGCCTGTGTTGCTGCTGGCGCGTTCATGCCGCCTCACTTACGTTGCCACCCGCGCTTTCACGCGGCCATACCGCATCTAGCTTCGAAGCTCCTTCTTTCAATAGCGCGTAGAAGTCGTCGTAACGCTCGGGCCGAACTCGCATCACCGGTCCAGCAGCGCTCATCGTGCCGACCACCGTACCGTCGGTCAGCGACCGCACAGGCACCGCCAACGCGGCCACGCCTGGTTCGGCCTCTTCCACAACAAGCCCATAGCCGCGCTGTCTGGTCAGATCCAACTCGGGAATCAACTGCTCGATGCCGGTAATTGCCCTGGGCCCGCATAAGCTGGCGACAGCTTTTCCGAGTCCACCACGCAATGCACATTCGAGCGCCCGGTCATTTGACATTGACGCTAGCCATACCTTCCCGTTCGCCGTTGCATGCACGGTAATAGGGCTATCCATGGACGGCGAATACATGAGACCCGGTGCCTCGCCTTGGGAGGACGCCAGCCAACCAAACGTCGAGTCCCATACGACGATTAGGCGAACCAGTTCCCGGCACTGCGCCGCCACCGCATCGAGGATCGGCTGCACCAGCGCCGGCAAGCCGAGCCCACGCAAGTACCGCTGACCGAGCACGGAAAGCTTCAAAGTCAGACGGTATCGTGATGTGTGTTTGTCCTGTCCAGCCCAGCCCTGCTCGCGCGGCTGCGCAGGCACTCGACGGGGCAGGCCGTTCTCAAATTCGAGTTCAGCGCCGAAGTCAGGCATGCGTATCCAGCCTGCTTCACATGCGAGCAACTCGATGATTTGCAGTGAACGGTCAACTGCGCCCTTGACAACTCTCATAGCGTTGGTAACATTGTTCTTGATGGAACGTTGTTACAACAATAAAGAACGCGAACGGAAAAGTCAATCGAAGACGGAGACAAGTTATGAATCGAAGCACCCCGGCTGAGCCGAATCGCCTGCGCCAATCGAAAACAGCCGCGGCCAGCGGCTGGATTGGATCAGCACTTGAGTACTACGACTTCCTCATTTACGCGACCGCAGCGTCATTGGTCTTTCCGCAACTTTTCTTCCCCTCTGGCAATCCGACGGTCGCGATCATCGCATCACTGGCGACTTTCGGTGTTGGCTATGTCGCCCGTCCGGTAGGCGCTATGGTGCTCGGCCACGTCGGCGATCGGCACGGTCGAAAGACGGTGTTGATTTTCTGCATGTTCCTGATGGGCATTTCGACGATGTGCGTGGGACTTTTACCCACGTATCGGCAGGTCGGCATCTGGGCTCCGGTGCTGCTCGTCATTCTCCGGCTCGTTCAAGGGTTCGCCGTTGCAGGAGAGCTCTCCGGTGCCAGTTCCATGATTCTTGAACATGCACCGTTTGGTCGGCGCGGCTACTTTGCAAGCTTCACCATCCAAGGGTCTCAGGCTGGGCAGCTTCTGGCGTTCGGGGTCTTCCTGCCCCTCGCGCATTTCATGCCGAAGGACCAGTTCGCTTCCTGGGGATGGCGGATTCCGTTCCTGTTCAGCGTTGTCGTTATCATTGTCGGTTACATCATCCGCCGCCAGGTTCAGGAAACCCCCACTTTTGCCCAGGAGCGAGCTCAGGGTCAGGTTCCCGCCTCACCGGTCGCCGAAGTCCTGCGGCAGAATTGGGGCGATGTTTTGCGCGTCGTCTGCATGGCGCTCACCGCCGTCGTCGTGTTTCTCGCTACGGTGTTCGGCACTGCGTACGCGGTACAGCCGGCGTACGGTATCGGCTTTCCTGCCGGCGTCTATCTCTGGATTCCGGTTCTCGGTAACGTCTGTTCGGTCATACTGATTCCTTTCGTCGGCAGTCTCTCAGACAGGATTGGCCGCAGGCCGCCAGTACTTGTCGGCGTCTTGAGCGCCGGCCTGCTTTCCTTCGGCTTCCTCTACGCGATCAGCATTCACAGCCTCTGGCTCTCGCTGATTTTTTCCACGCTCATGTGGGGCATCGCCTACCAAGGCTTCAACGGTGTGTTCCCGAGCCTGTTCCCAGAACTCTTCCGACCGCGGGTGCGCGTGACGGGAATGGCCATCGGACAGAATGTCGGGACGACCTTATCGGCCTTGATCCCCGCACTTTTCGTCGCAGTCGCGCCCCCTGGGTCCACCAACATCCCATTGAAGATCGGTTTTCTGACATTCGGCATTTGTCTGGTCGCCGCGTTCGCCGCGTTCACCACTCGGGAAACGTACCGTATCCGCCTTGACGAGCTCGGCGACCGCAACGCTATTCCCGTACCAACGGCCGAATATGAACGCCTGCGCAGTGAATCGTTGGTCGCGACGAGCAAGAATGCCGCTGAATCCGGGTTTGTCCACAACGTGCGATCTTAAGCCGTCGCCGGCCGGCTGCTCCGCGTAATCGCTCCTTGGGCACAACGCAAATCGGACATCCATGCAAACGTGTAACTCGGCGCCGGACGCCGGTTCGAACGTGCACGAGTTCCTCGCCTCGTCGTGCGCCGACGGATCGTCATCGATTGGCGCAGCATGGCCGTCGCGACTTCCATGTAATCGAGAAATCGAGACGTAACCGGCGACTATTAGCAGCGCACTTAAGGCGTCGGTGCCGACCTCGTTAAACAGACGTAACTCGCTTTATCCACAATAGGAGACGCAATGAGGACTTTAGACGTGACCAAGGCCGCTGTCGTCGCGGCAACGGCATTCGCGGCCGCAGCGCCGGCGTTCGCACAAAGCAGCGTCACGCTGTACGGCATCGTCGATGATTCGATCGTTTATCAGAGCAGCCAGACGTCGCTCGGCTCGACGAGCGGTGGTCGCTCGAACGTCAAGATCGCATCGGGCATCTGGGCGGGCAGCCGCTTCGGCCTGAAGGGCGCAGAAGATTTGGGTGGCGGCACCAAGGCCATCTTCCAGTTGGAGTCGGGCTTCAACATCAACAACGGTGCGCAGCAATACGCCAACGCGATGTTCGGCCGTCAAGCCTGGATCGGTCTGACGAACCAGACCTTCGGTACACTGACATTGGGTCGCCAGTACACGTCTTACTACACACTGATGGCGCCGTACAGCCCGACGAATTGGCTGACCGGCTACTTCGGCGCGCACCCGGGCGATCTGGACGCATTGGATACGATCTACCGCGCGAACAACTCGATCGTCTATACGTCTCCGAAGCTCTACGGCCTGACGGTCAGCGGCTCGTACTCGCTCGCAGGCGTGCCGGACAGCGTGTATCGCGGTTCGACGTGGTCGGCGGCGATCCAGTATCAGCAAGGCCCGATCGGCGGTACGGTTGCGTTCTCGCGCATCAACAACTCAACCGTCGGCGGCGGCGTCTACGGTGCGGATTCGACGATGAATACGGCTGGCCAATCGGGCGTGTCGGCGGTGACGAACGGCTATCAGGGTGCGCAGGCGCAGAATCGCTTCGCGGTCGGCCTTGGCTATGTATTCAACAGCGCGTGGGATCTCTCGGCGACGTACACAAACGTTCAGTACATCCCGGGCGTGCTGTCGAAGTTCACCGACGAGCAGGTTTTCAACACCGCCGGTACCGTGCTGCACTGGAAGCCCGCGACGGCATGGGACTTCGCTGCCGGCTATAGCTTCACGTGGGCGAGCAAGGCGAACGGTGTCGACGACGCAGCGTCGTATCACCAGTTCAACCTGTCCCAGTACTACGCGATATCTAAGCGCACCGGCTTCTACGCGCTCGAAGCATTCCAGCGCGCGAACGGTCGGACGCTCGGCACGCCGACGTTCCCAGGTGGCCCGACCGACCGCTCGATCGCCGCAACGGCATCAATCGGAGACGGCTTCCAGTCGGCTCCGTCGTCGTCGCGCAGCATGTTTGCAGCAGGCGTGGGTATCGTCCACCGCTTCTAGCATCACCAGAGTTTTATCCTTATTCCGGCTACGATCGCCAACACTTTCAATGCACATTGGATCCGTTCATGACCTCATATTCCAGCTATCTGCCTGACGATCTCGACGGTGCCCTGCTCGTTGGCCGCGTGTGGCGTCAAACAAAAAACGGCGCGGGACCGTGCGTCGTTGCGGTTCGCGGCGGCGAAGTGTTCGATATCTCCCGCATCGCACCAACCGTATCCGATCTTTTCGATCGCCAGGATCTCGTAGAACTCGTCCGGCAGGCTTCTGGCGAATCTCTGGGTCATGTCGGCAATCTGATCGAAACCACCGTCGCCGCACAACGGAAAGAGGGTCAACCCTACCTCCTGGCTCCCTGCGATCTGCAAGCCATCAAAGCCTGTGGCGTGACGTTTGCCGTCAGCCTTCTTGAACGCGTCATTGAAGAGCAGGCAGGCGGCGACCCTGCGAAGGCTGAGGAAGTGCGCGCTGCGATCACGCGTCTGATCGGCACCGATCTGTCGAAGATCAAGCCCGGCTCAGAAGCTGCCGTCAAGCTCAAGGAAGAACTGCAGCGACGCGGTGCATGGTCGCAGTACATGGAAGTCGGAATCGGCACCGATGCAGAGGTATTTTCGAAGGCGCAACCTATGTCTTCAGTCGGACTCGGTGCCGATATCGGCTTGCTGCCTGCTTCAAAGTGGAACAACCCTGAGCCGGAGATCGTCCTCGCAGTCAACAGCAAAGGCGAGGTGGTGGGCGCCACACTGGGTAACGACGTCAATCTGCGCGACATCGAAGGCCGTTCCGCGCTGCTGCTGGGCAAGTGCAAGGACAACAACGGCTCGTGCGCGATCGGTCCGTTTATCCGCCTGTTCGACGGACGGTTCACGCTGGACACGATCCGAGAAACGAGTGTTTCGTTGCGCGTGGAAGGTACCGACGACGGCTTCGTGCTCGAAGGCGTCAGCCATATGCAAGAGATCAGCCGTGACCCTCTTGACCTGGTAAGTCAGACCTGGGGCAAGCACCATCAATATCCCGATGGCTTCATGTTGTTCCTCGGCACGATGTTCTCTCCGATCAAGGATCGCGATGCGCCGGGTGGCGGCTTTACGCATCACCTCGGCGACCGCGTGACGATCAGCGCCCCTCCGCTTGGCGCGCTCGTCAACACCGTGCGGCTGTCGACCCAAATCGCTCCGTGGACATTCGGCGTGCGTGCGCTGTACGCCAATCTCGCCGAGCGCTCGCTGCTGAACCTCGGTTGATCAAGCAGATATTTACTCACTGACGGATTTACGATGACGCAATTCCAGAACTTCATTGGCGGCGAATGGGTCGATGGCAACGACTTCGCTCCTAATGTGAACCCTTCGGACACGAGCGACGTGATCGGCGATTTCGCACGGGCCAGCACAGATCAGACACAGAAAGCAATCGCGTCTGCACGCTCAGCCTTTCGCACCTGGTCGCTCAGTACCCCACAGCAGCGCTTTGACTTGCTCGACCAGGTCGGCGGTACCATCCTTGCGCGCAAAAACGAACTCGGTAAGCTCCTGGCACGCGAGGAAGGGAAAACGCTCGCCGAAGCAGTCGGCGAAGTGGGACGCGCCGGACAGATTTTCAAATTCTTCGCGGGCGAGGCATTGCGGGGCGGCGGCGAGATTTTGCCGTCCGTCCGCCCGGGACTGACGGTCGAAGTCACACGCGAACCGCTAGGCGTCATCGGTCTGATCACGCCGTGGAACTTCCCGATCGCTATTCCCGCCTGGAAGATCGCGCCTGCGCTCGCGTATGGAAACTGCGTGGTCATCAAGCCGGCGGAACTCGTGCCGGGCAGCGTATGGGAACTTGTCAAGATCATCGCCGAGGGCGGTGCACCGGCGGGAGTTATCAATCTGGTCATGGGTAAGGGTTCGATCGTCGGCGAAACACTCGTCAAGTCAGCCGACGTGGATGCCATCAGCTTCACCGGCTCGGTTGGGACCGGCCAGGCGATCGCCGCGAAATGCGTCGCGACCGGAAAGAAGTTCCAGCTAGAGATGGGTGGCAAGAACCCAATGGTCGTGCTCGACGACGCGGATCTCGACGTCGCCGTCGAAGCGTGTATCAACGGCGCGTTCTACTCCACCGGCCAGCGTTGTACCGCGTCCAGCCGCCTGATCGTGACGAGCGGCATCCACGACCGCTTTGTCGGGGCCATGCAGGCGCGCATGCGCAGTCTCAAGATTGGTAACGCGCTGGATGCGTCGACGCAGATCGGTCCCGTTGTCGATGCCAAACAGCTAGAACAGGACGAGCGTTATATTGAACTCGCACGCACAGAAGGTGGCTCGGTGTTTGGCGGGGGTCGTGTTCCCTCGGCAACCGAAGGATTTTTCCTGGCACCCGCTCTCGTGACCAACACGACCCCGGCGATGACGATCAACAGGGAGGAAGTGTTCGGCCCTGTCGCTTCCGTCATCAAGGTCGCGGATTACGAGGAAGCGCTTGCCGTAGCCAACGACTCGCCATTCGGCCTCTCCGCTGGCATCTGCACCATGTCGCTGGCTCATGCGAGCCATTTCAAGCGTCACGTACAGGCCGGTATGGTGATGATCAATACGGCGACCGCGGGCGTCGATTACCACGTTCCGTTCGGCGGGCGCAAAGGTTCGAGCCTGGGTCCCCGTGAACAGGGCACCTATGCGCGCGAGTTCTATACGACCGTGAAAACCGCATACGTCGCTCCCGGGAACGTTTGAGCAAGCGATGAAAGGGCCGACTACTGCCCGACGCGGCCGGCGGCAGTCGACCCCTCGCCGCCTTTTATGTTCAAACGCCAGGCGGCTGCATTCGAGCGGATTCGCGTTGAAATTGCACAATGCGATAAAACTTGCGGCAGCCGCCGCGTAAGCGCAAAACGGCTGCTTCTGACTAGGTGTATTTCAGCAGCCTGTTAAGGGCGGCAGAGAGGGGGTGGGAAGGGCTACCCCTTCCCTTTAAAGAGAAGATTCAATGGCGAATCGACGATTCGCTATTGAGAGCGATCGAAGCCAATTGGCCCTGGGGCCGCGTGGCCATCAGCGCGTCGCAGCCCTGCGGAAATCGGACGGCGTCACGCCGGTCGCCTTCTTGAATGCGGTGCTGAAGTGCTGAGCATGGCTGAAGCCGCACTCCAGCGCGACTTCAGTTGCGGTGCGACGGGGATCCAAGAGGAACTCCTTGGCCCGCTCGAGACGCAGACTGTACACAAAGCGCAAGGGTGTCTGCCCGGCACTTTCCCGAAAAGCCCGCATGAAATGCCGGGGACTAACACCGGCTACTTGCGCCAAGCCCTCGATCGTGAACGGCCTCGACAAGTCGGCCTCGATGTAGTCGATAACGCGCCGCAAGCTGCCAGGTGCGAGGCCACCGCACCGGCGAACGGTGGCTGCCTGGCTGCCGTCAACCCGCGCCAGTAGGGCGAGTGCTTGCATTGCCCAGCCCTCGGCGAACAACCCGTAAAGGCTGTCTGCATTGCGCGCCTCACGGCAAAGCACCGAAAGGCTACGTTGCAGATCTTCGTTGCCGAAGGCAATCAGCGGCCGATTGAAGTGGCAGCCGGCGTCGGACGCAACGGTCGGGTCGAGGAAGACTACCGTGTAGTCGAAGGACGCGGCTACGTCGAACTCGCCTTCGACTGAAGTCGAGGCTGGGAACAGCGCAAAGTTTGTTCCTCGTTTTATTCCCGAGTGAATGCGGCGTCCGTCGAGCTCCAGATGCAACTCTTTGAGGCCGTTCCGAAACCAGAATAGCGCGAGCCGCGGTTGACGAAAACGCCACGAGATCGGCCCGGTCGCTCGGCGCTCGAGGACTTCGAGATGGGTGGTGCGCGAGTCAACAATGGTGCCGGCTACGAGTTCGCCCCCAACCTCGCGATATTCAGCTTGTAAGTCCAGGTGACCATCCATTGCTTACCTCCGCTTCCACCTTGCGTCCGGCCTCATTGTGCGCGCGGACTCTCCCTTTACTCAGCAAGCGAATCAGTCGCTGATGAATGCCCTTATGGGGAGGGTCGCCGACGCATGGACGTCAACCGCGTCGCTTCGTCCCTGCCTATCGTACACCTCAGCTCCTCCTGCTGTGGCGCAACGGCGATGCGATGAGCCGAGACAACGGGCCTGCAAGGGGCCCGTTGCATAGTTCAGATCACCGACGCGTCCGGCGGCCGGCCCACGCTTTTGGCCGCCGGCGCAGTGGCATTCAATGGTGCTATGGCCAGCGCGTTCTGACTTGCTGCTGACGCCATCCAATATGGCGAGTTAAACGTTCGTCGAAATTTAAGTGGCGCGCATAGCCGGCCGTTCTCGACTGGGCGGGAATATGCGCCATGTGCCGTCTTGGTGACGAAAGAAGAACATGGCAACCGGACATGTCCCTCTGAATGTCTCGACGCATACGTAGCATTCGTGCCTGGACCGTCTGTTTCGGAACTTAGTGACGCGAACCATCGTCGAGGGGTCCGGGGCGAGCCAATGATCGATCATCAAGCGCAGCGATATTCCCGCACTAGCCATCGTCTTCTTCCTTTAGTCTGACGCCACAGTCCTGTCGCCAAGGTGCGGAGCAACGTTCAGAACTTGACTTTCCCAATGCCCTTCAATTGCAGGATTTCCCGGGCTTCGTTCGGGCTGGCGATTTCGAGTCCAAGCCCCTCGATAATCTGGCGCGCCTGCCGCACCTGCGCTGCACTGCTCTCGGCCAGCGTACCGCGTCCAAGCCACAGGCTGTCTTCCAATCCGACGCGCACATTGCCGCCCATACTCGCGGACATTGCTGCAAGGCGAAGCTGATCCTTGCCTGCCCCCAGCACCGACCAGCGATAGTCATTGCCGAACAGCCGGTCGGCCGTCCGCTTCATGTGCAACACGTCTTCTGGATGGGTGCCGATGCCTCCCAGGATGCCAAACACCATCTGGACAAAGAACGGCGCCTTGATCAGACCGCGCTCGACGAAGTGCGCCAAGTTGTAGAGGTGGCTCACGTCGTAGCACTCGAATTCGAAGCGCGTGTCGTTGGCGGCGCATTGCGCCAGGGCGTATTCGATATCCTTAAAGGTGTTGCGGAAAATCAGGTCGCGACTGGCTTCGAGCGCTTCGCGCTCCCAGGCATGTTTGAACTCCTTGAAACGCGCCAGCATCGGGAAAAGCGCGAAGTTCATGGAGCCCATGTTGAGAGAGGCCACCTCGGGCGCAAAGCGCATTGACGGCTGAATGCGCTCCTCGATCGTCATGTAGGGCGAGCCGCCGCTGGTGATATTCAACACCGCATCGGTGCGTGCCTTGATCTGCGGCAAGAATTGGCCGAATGCATCGGGGCTCTGGTCCGGCTTGCCCGTGACAGGATCGCGTGCATGAAGGTGAATGATCGCGGCGCCCGCTTCGGCCGCGCCGACCGAGGCTTCGGTGATCTCTTCCGGTGTAATCGGTAGATACGGCGACATCGAGGGGGTATGAATCGCACCGGTCACAGCACATGTGATGATGACTTTGCTCATACTATGAACCCGGAAATTCGCATCAGGTGGCCAGTTCGGCAGCCAGTGCGCCTGGCGAGCGAGTGCTTCGATGCTTGCAAGCTTGAATCTGCTGTTGCCGGCTTAGAGCGGGTTGACTTCATTGACTTGTCTCCTTTTATCTTCGGTATGAGTTTCACGATGCGGCGCAGGTAACCACATTCGGGGCTGAGACCTCACGGGCCAAGGACCGCCCTTGCATAGACAAGATCGCTCCCCTTAGTCCGAGCAGACTGCACCACCCTCTGTTGAGGCTCCTCAGTCTCTCGCAACGTCGCCGCTGGTGATTGCAACGCGGCGCCACCCTTGCTTGGAAGTGCCATGACATGGCGTCGTGCCGCCGGTCCGGGCCAAGCTCGTTATCGGTGGGCCTGCCGCCCAGTGCGACGTATGTAGTGCCCCAAACAGTGCTCACGCGTTGGCACCCGCCAGATCGCTTCAGAGAATTGGCCCTGGCGGAGTCAACGGCCAGGCGGACTCACCGCACTACGCGGGTAACTAAAAAAGATGCTTGACTCCGAGCATCGCACCGGTCTGGCCGACGCCTGCCCCGGGCGCAGTGCCGCCGCCGGCGCTGACCGAGTAATGCGCCATCAAGGCCGCTACCCGACCGCGCTCGCGTCATGACTGTGCAAAAAGGCCGACGTCTTGTGCTTGATCAGAGCAACCGCGACACCGCCGATCACCGCGGCCATTGCAATGGCGAGGAAGTTCTGCACCAGCGGCAGCTTCATCGAGACCAGCAGCCCGATCACGATCGGCGCCGCGATCGCGCCGATGCGCCCGACCCCCGAGGCAAACCCGAGTCCCGTCGAACGGATCGACGTCGGGTAGAACTGCCCGGCATACGCGTACAGCATGATCTGCGTGCCCAGCGTCGACGCGCCGACGACGGCAACGATCAGAAACAGCGGCTGCGCGCCGTAGCCGAGCAGCGTCAGCGAAACCGCGGCGACCGCGAAGAAAGCGGTCGTCACCCACTTGATGTGCAGCTTGTCGGCGAGCCATCCGCCACCGACGGCGCCGACGACTGCACCGGCGTTGTAGGCGACCAGGAAGTTCAGCGCGGAACCTAGGCTGTAGCCGGCCATGCCCATCAGCTTGACCAGCCAGGAACTGAGCGCATAGAGCATGAACAGGCAGGTCATGAAGGCGACCCAGAACATCACCGAGCTGAAGCCGCGGCCGTCCAGGAACAGCCTGCCTGCGGTCGGGCCTACGGCCATGTCCTCGGCCGGAACGAGGAACTCCTCGTGCGGCTCGAGCCGCATGTCCGGCCGGATCTTCCGGACCACTTCGCGCAGATGCGTGTCGTCGTGTTGCTTGATCAGGAACGGCAGCGACTCAGGCATGTACTTCAGCATGAACGGGATCAGCACCACTGGGGCGCCCGCGGCGACGAACACCGATTGCCAGCCGTAGGTCTCGATGAACTGCTTGCCGAGCAGCGCGGCGAGGATGCTGCCGGCCGCGTAGCCGCAGCACATCAGCGTGACCATCACGCCGCGCACCTTCTTCGGTGAGTATTCGGTCATCTGCGCCGCCGCATTCGGGATCGCGCCGCCGATGCCGAGCCCGGCGAGGAAGCGCATCACGCTGAAGGTGATTGGGTCGTTGGTGAACCCGGCAGCCGCGGTGAAGACGCCGAACAAGAACACGCAGATCGAGATCGCCCAGCGGCGGCCGATCTTGTCGGCCAGCGCGCCGAGCAGGATCGCACCGAACATCATGCCGAAGAGCGCCGAACTGGCCATGAAGCCCGCGGTCGCGGCCTCGACATTCATCGCCTTCATGATCGACGGAAGCGCGGTGCCGGCGACCGCCAGGTCGTAGCCGTCGAGCACCAGGATCATGAAACACCAGATCAGCACCGACCAGTGAAAGCTGTTGAACTTCGCCTCCTCGGCCAGTTTGTGAACATCTATCCGGTGCATGGTTTCTCCTTGGAGAGTTTGAGCGGAGAGATGCCTCTAGCTCCGAGCCGGCATCAGGTGGCAAGCTCGGGAGCCAGTGCGCCCGACGAGCGAGTGCTTCGATGCTTGCAAGCTTGAATCTGCTGTTGCCGGCTTAGGGCGGGTTGACTTCATTGACTTGTCTCCTTTTATCTTCGGTACGAGGTTCAGGAAGCGGCGCAGGTAACCACATTCGGGGCTGAGACCTCACGGGCCAATGACCGCCCTTGCATAGACAAGGTCGCTTCCCTTAGTCCGAGCCGGCTGCAGCACCCTCACACGCGAGGGGCTTCGGGCAGGCGTTCACCGGCGCGCACGACGTATTTGGCGGGATACAGTGCGACGAGAACCTCGACTTCGTCCTCCGGTGCCCCGGTGCACGCGCTCCAGATGGAGCTCACCTTTTTGGCCAGCGATAGCACGGCGCCGTCGCTGCGCCCATCCCGTATGTGGCAGAAGATCAGCGTTTCGGAAGTGGGCTCTCCCGAACGGTAGGTGTTCTCGGACGTGACTTCATGGAATACGACGCTGATCAAGTCGAGCGGCGAGAGGATGATCTCCTTGATCGCGCTCGTGAACTCGCTGGCGATCTTGGCCTTGACGTCAGCTTCGATTCCGACCTTGCATTCGCAAACAATAACGGGCATGTTGTGTCTCCGTGAAGATGGGCTATTGGAGCCCTCAGTCTCTCGGAACGCCGCCTTTGGTGATTGCAACGCGGCGCCACCCTTGCTTAGAAGTGCCATGACATGGATTTCTGGCCGATACGGCTTGCGTGTGCGTCAAAGACTTTGCCGGAAGCGCCGCGTCTTGGACGTGCGGTTTGACCCGTTCGTGAACGACGGCTCGATAGATTCGCTGTGGTTTCACACTCCGCCGTTGGCGTTCGATGTCCACTTACGCCTCTGCGTTGTCCCTTGTGTGCAGGTGTGATCGTCACAGAAAAGGAAATTTTTCACTTCGATGTCAGCGCGCGGGCGATGTTACGAAAGGGACTGTTTTCGACGCGAGCTGGTCATCCGAATGGCCACGTGTCTATCGCTGTGACTGACGCACCTTGGCCGACTGCTGCCCGAGGCGGTCGGCGGCAGTCGACCCTGTACGGACGGTCTCTTGCATATGTCGAATGTCCCTTCATTCGCCCATGACGGACCATCAACTGAAGTCACATCACAGATTGGACCGCTGACCCGTCTGCCCCGACAGGCAGCGCAGAGGAACGTGGCGGTGATGCCACATTTCATCCAGCTGCATTGATAACATCTAAACATCAATGCTTCGAAAAAATGCACTTATCGCGTAACTCCATTTGCGTGAGTATCTGTACTCAAGATTCCAGCGAGATTGGAACGAAAGTAAAACGCATCGGAGACAAGGCCATGTACAACGCAAGGCGCACCTGGAGCGCCTAACGATCGCCCCTTGGGCGGGTAGTCTCGAGCCCCAGCCGGTTCGAGCACCGGACAACTCAACACACATCAGCCACGCATTCCGAACGCCATCGGCGTCACGGCCGCTTGTCACGCCTGGCGCTTTCGCCTAACGACCAATCCGAACACCCGTTTCTTTTTATATCGCTATGCCCTTCAGGAGACAACTTCATGCAAATCACCGGTATGTTGCACGGCGCGCGCCTGTTGCAATTCGTCGGATTTCCGGCGAGTGAGATCCTCGGCCCGAGCGCCAGCGAGGAGGAGATCAAGACTTTGATCGATCGTCATCGCCAGATATTCATCAAACCCGTTTTCAAAGGCGGAGTGGGAAAGAAGGGGAAGGCGGGTTTACTCGGCCGCGCGACCGATCTCAAGACGGCGTTGATCGAAAAAGAGCGGTTGTACTTCGCCGAGCATTCCGTCGGCCACCTGAAAGCAAAGTCGAATGGCGTGACGTTCGAAGCCGGCGTTCCGGCCCAGCATGAGGTCTATTTCTCGATCACCGACTCCACGCGTTTTCGTGCGCCGACCATGACGCTCTCGCATAAGGGCGGCATGGATATCGAAGAGGTCGACCCGAAGCATGTGGCGATGGTGCCCTTCGACGCGTTGACGGGTTTAAAGGCGTTCGTCGTGGCGAACGCGCTGAGCGAGATTGGTGCGCCGAAGGAGATCATCTCGCCGCTCGTGCAGCAGTTGCCGAAACTCTGGGAACTCTTTCACGATTTCGGCATGACGACACTGGAGTTGAATCCGATCCGCATGCGCGAGGACAAGAAGGGGCGCCTTACACCGGTCGCCTGCGACTTCAAGTGCGGTTTCGATCGCGACGATCCGCGATGGACGCGCCTCGGGCTGCCGCAACACCTGTTCGCAGCGGACTACTCCGACTTCGAACAGGAGATCAATCAGTTGCGCACGCACCAGGGCCAGAGCGATGTGTATGTGATCAACGAGAAAGGCACGATTCTCGCGCCGACGTTCGGCGGCGGCGCAAACTCGCTCGTGACCGAAATGCTCGGCGACGCCGCGATCATCTCGTCGGATTTCGGCGGCAATCCCCCGTACGCGAAGATGAAGGAAGTGGCCCGTATCTGCTTCAAACACTGGCTCAAGCAGTCGAATGTGCTCTTCATCATCGGCGGCAAGTCGAACAACACTGACATCTTCGAGACGCTGCGAGCGATGGCCGACGCTCTTCGCGAACACTTCAGCGAGCATGGGCCGACGCCGCTTTACGTGGTGCTGGGCCGGGGAGGCCCGAACCTCGTGCGTGGGATGGCCGCGCTGAGAGACACATGCGACTCGCTCGGTCTGCCCTATCGGCTCTTCGGATTCGACTCTGACATCAGCGAGGTCATCCAGTACGCGCGTCAGGCGGACGCCTGGATGCGCGCCAGTGGCCGGGCCGAGATCGCAGCACGGATCGGCGCACCCGCGACGGAAACCGAAACGGCTCAAGCCTGAGGAGAGCAACGTGTACAAGCAAAACAGCAGCCAGTTCAAGTATTTCGTCGGCGTCAACTCGCTGGCGCAGATCGCCACGCGTGACGATCGCGTGTGCGTGCTCAATATCCTGGGCGGTGAGTCCTCGGACGTGACGCCCGTCAGTCACGCGTTCTCAGGCGGGAATATTGTCTTCGGCACGGCGCCGGGGAAAGGCGGGCAAGTGCTCACCACATCGATCGGAGATATCCCGGTCTACAACAACGTCCGCGAGGGTCTGGAAGCGGGGCATCGGTTCAACTGCGGCGTGGTCTATCTACCGCCATCGGCGGCCCGCGACGGCGTCGCCGAACTGATCCGCGTCAATCCCGATCTGAAGAAGATTTTCATCATCACCGAAAAGATCGCCGTACACGACGCCCGCGAAATTCGCGCGATGGGTCAGCAAGCGGGCATCGACATCTTCGGTGCGAACGGGCTCGGCGTCGCTGACTCGTGGAATCGCGTAAGAATCGGCGGAGCACTCGGCGGCGATAGTCCGGACGATTCATTGCGCAAGGGATCGATCGCCATCTTCTCGAACTCCGGCGGCTTCAGTACGACGATCGCGCAGTACCTGCGCATGAGCGGCTGGGGCACATCGACCGTCATCTCGAGCGGCAAGGACGTCTACATCCACTATGCCGCGCCGGAATTTGCGTTCGCACTCGCCAACGATGCTCGAAGCAAGGCCGCTGTGCTCTATTGCGAACCGGGTGGCTACTACGAGGCCGATGCGGCCTTCACGAAACCGGTGGTCGCCTGTGTGGTGGGCCGGTGGAAGAGCCGCCTCACGCGTGCGGTCGGCCATGCGGGCGCGATGGCCGGTGGCTCCGACGACGCGCAAGCCAAGGAGCGCTGGTTCATGGAAATGTTCGGCGTAGACCGCCTCTTCACGCCTGACGATCCGTGCTGCTCCGCCAGGGGCGCGGTCGTCACGAACATCGCGCATATCCCGGCGGCGCTGACCGCCGTCATGCGCGCCAACGCGACGATGCCTGACTTCGAGCCCGAAGGCAGCCTTGCGCTCAAGCCGTGGTTCGGCTCCGACCAAGGAATTCAGCTTCCGTCCGACCTTGCGATCCCCGTAGTGGGAGCAGTCGCGCCCTACGACGAGCAAGTCTTGCAGGTCAATCGACAAGTCGGTGCGATTGCGCCACGTCAGGCGTTGAAGGATGCGTCGGGAGCATCGCAGATGGATGCGAAAACGCAAGTGAGCAGCCTGTATGGCGCCTCGATGCTCGACGCGGCGACGCATTCGCTCGAAGCGAACGTCAGCCTTGCCCTGCTTCACGAGTTCGGCGGAGAAAACGACGAGAAGCTCATCAATGTCGCGATCGCTGCGTCCGTCAATCTGCACGGAACGCCGGAGCTCGCGGCAGCGCAGGCCGCACGCGAGGCCGGCAATGCACCCAACGCCATCCTGGCCGCCGCGGCCTCGATCATCGGGCCGAATCGTCAGCGCGCGGCGCGGGATGCCGCGAAATGGATGATCGAACGCTTCTCGGCAGCCAGCCTGACGAGTACGCTCGACGAGAACTTCGACATCGCACGGATCGACGTCAGCGGTTGCGAGCCGCTCTTTGCCAACACGCGCGATCTGCGCGCCGAAGCGATGCTCGCGGGACTCGCCGAGCGTGGAGTCAGATCGGTCCTCGTGCGCTGGCTCACATCTCAGCCCGCTCACCCGACGGCAGACGCCGTTCTGGCAGCGATCTGCGTGACGCTCGCGTGGGGACCGCTGATGCGCAAGCGCATCTCGCGCGTCACGGCCGAGAGCCTGCCCTGGTGGACCATGTTGTTCGGGACGCTGATCGGTGCATCGGCGGACGCCTCGCGACACTGTCCCGACGGCTTTTGCGGCTTTACCACGCAAGCGCTGCTGAACGAACGCAGCCTGACCGAAATCTGTTTTGCCGCGTTGCTCAACCTTGCGCCGGAGCCCAACGATCTGTTCGCCTTCAAGACGCTCGTCGGTCTGCTGCTCACCAACGGTCCGGGAGCCATCTCGGCGCAGGGAGCAAAGGGCGCAGTATCCGCTG
The DNA here is from genome assembly GCF_058781505.1 of Paraburkholderia sp. FW306-2-2C-D06C. Lineage (NCBI taxonomy): Bacteria > Pseudomonadati > Pseudomonadota > Betaproteobacteria > Burkholderiales > Burkholderiaceae > Paraburkholderia > Paraburkholderia sp. FW306-2-2C-D06C. The sequence goes on from NZ_JBYSWU010000073.1 coordinate 27,726, forward strand.
ACGGCCCGGAAAGCCCCGAGCGCGTGCAACTCAACAAGGCGCTGGTCGGCTTTCTCACCCATACAGGTTATACGCATGGCGGCAATGGCTATGAAGGCATCGCGTTCCTGATCGAAGCGTTCAGGGACAGCGGGCTTGCCGATCCGTCCGACCCCGCGCACGGCGTGGACCTGCGCTCGCTGGCCGAGCGCTCGGTCGAGCGCTATGCGCAGTACAAGGCCCGACAGAAGCATGCCGGCAGCCTCGATATCGCGAAGCTGCCGGGCGTGAACCATCCGGTCTTCAAGGACAGGCCGGTCAACTACGACCCGCGCGAAGTGTTCATCGCGGAACTGTGCGAGAAGCGTGGGGAATATAACGTGTTCCATGCTTTCTATCGCGAACTGGTGCAGGCGTTGTTTGATGCCGGCGTCTCCCGCAACGTGTACTGCGTAAACGTCGATGCCGTGATCGCGGCGCTGCTGCTGAAGATGCTGTGGCAGCCGCTGCAACGTGGTGAATTGACTGAGACCGATCTGGAAACCGCCGCATTCACGATCTTCCTTTATCCTCGCATGCTCGGATGCGCGGCGGAAATCGACGATCACCTGAACCGGGGGCGCAACATGGACACCCGAACGCCCGCGTCCCAGTGCCGCTTCGTAGCTTGAGCGCTTCGGCGACACTGATAGCCAACGCACATCAATCGTTTCGAAAATAGCACTTATCGTTTCGTGTGGTTCGGGCGAATATTCGACAAACAACAAATCGCCCGAACACCGCAAGTTCAAAATTTCTGGAGACACCTCGATGCATCCCTCCTCACCCCCGCTGGCCCCCGGGCAATCGAAGGCATCCGCCGTGCTACGCGTGACGGCAGGCAACTTCCTGGAGCAGTTCGACTTCTTCCTGTTCGGCTTCTATGCCACGCAGATTGCCGCGGTCTTTTTCCCGGCGGGGAGCGAGTTCGCTTCACTGATGATGACGTTCGCAGTGTTCGGCGCGGGCTTCCTGATGCGGCCGCTCGGCGCGATCATCCTCGGCGCGTATATCGACGATCTCGGTCGCCGTAAGGGCCTGATTGTCACGCTGTCGATCATGGCGAGCGGCACCATCCTGATCGCGTTCGTGCCCGGCTATGCGACGATCGGACTGTTCGCCCCGGCCCTGGTTCTCATTGGCCGTCTGCTGCAGGGCTTCTCCGCGGGTGCGGAACTGGGCGGCGTATCAGTTTATCTCGCCGAGATGGCGACGCCGGGCCGCAAGGGTTTCTTCACGAGCTGGCAGTCGGCGAGCCAGCAGGTGGCGATCGTCATCGCTGCCGCGCTCGGCTTCGCGCTAAATCAGTGGCTCGACACGGCGGCGATCGCTGCGTGGGGATGGCGCGTGCCGTTCTTCGTCGGCTGCATGATCGTGCCTTTCATCTTCATCTTGCGGCGCAATCTCGAGGAAACGCAGGAATTCAAACAGCGCCAGCATCGGCCGAGCATGAAAGAAGTCTTTACGACGCTCGTGCAGAACTGGAATGTCGTGATCGCGGGCGTGCTGCTGGTCGCAATGACCACCACGAGCTTCTATCTGATCACGGTGTATGCGCCGACCTTTGGCAAGACGGTCCTGCATCTGAGCACCGCCGATAGCCTGCTCGTCACGCTGTGCGTGGGGATCTCCAACTTCATCTGGCTGCCGATTGGTGGCGCGTTATCGGACCGGATCGGACGCCGTCCGCTCCTTCTCGGAATGACGATCCTGGCGATTGCGACCGCTTACCCCGCGCTATCGCTGCTGGCTCACGCTCCGAGCTTCGTCAACATGCTGCTTGTGCTGCTCTGGCTCTCGTTCATGTACGGGATGTACAACGGCGCGATGGTCGTCGCACTCACCGAAGTGATGCCGGTCGAAGTGCGTGTCGCTGGATTCTCGCTGGCCTACAGCCTTGCGACGGCGGTCTTTGGCGGTTTCACACCCGTTATCTCGACCGCGCTCATTCACATGACGGGCGATAAAGCCGCGCCGGGCTACTGGATGAGCTTCGCCGCGGTGTGCGGGCTCGGTGCCACACTCGCACTGTATCGGCGCCGTCGCGTTCCGCTGCATGCGGCTTCCTGAAGCATCGCTTCGCTCCTCGAACTTCAGCCTGACTTTCAACCATGAAATCCATCCTTCTGAAACTCTGCACCGCGGCGCTCCTCGGCAGCGCCGCCGCTGCGGCGAATGTGCAGGCCGCCGATCTGCACGTGATGAGCTCGGGCGGCTTCACCGCCGCCTACAAGCTGCTCGGCCCGAAGTTCGCGGCGTCCACGGGCAACACGCTCGATACCGCGCTCGGACCGTCGATGGGCAAGTCGCCGGAGGCCATTCCGAACCGGCTTCAGCGCGGCGAGCTTGCCGACGTGGTGATCATGGTCGGCTATGCACTCGACGACCTCATCAAGCAGGGCAAGGTGATCCCCGATTCGCGTGTCGAGCTCGCGGATTCGCGCATCGGCATGGTCGTGCGCGATGGCGCGCCGAAGCCCGACATCGGGTCTGAGGCGGCGCTCAAGGAAACCTTGCTGCATGCCCGGTCGATAGCTTACTCGGATAGCGCGAGCGGCGTCTATATCGAGCGCGAGTTGTTCAAGCGGCTCGGCATCGAGGAACAGGTGAAGACCAAGGCGAAGATGATCCCGAAGATCCCGGTGGCGTCGGTGGTTGCAACCGGCGACTACGAAGTGGGATTTCAGCAGGTGAGCGAGTTGCTCCCGGTGAAGGGCGCAGCGTACGTCGGCAAGATTCCGGAGTCGATGCAGTCCGTCACGCGCTTTGCGGCCGGCATCCCGGTCGGCGCGCAGCATCCGAAGGAGGCGAAAGCGCTGCTCGACTATCTCGCGTCACCCGCCGTGCAGCCGGAGGTGACATCGACCGGGCTCGATTCCGTCGCCACTCATTGAGACGACGGCAACGATTCAGCTCGGCAGGTCGGCGGGCTGATCGAAAGCTTCTTCGGGCTCATGCGCCAGGCTCAATGCTTCTTTCAGACGCGCCCGGTCGCAGGCGCGCTCCCACATCGATACGAAGATCACCGCGCAGGCGTTGCTGATCACGCTCGTCAGGGCACGCGCCTCGGACATGAAGCGATCGATGCCGACCAGTAGCGCGACGCCTGCAACCGGCAGATCGGGAATGACGGCGAGCGTCGCGACGAGCGCAACCAGTCCGCTGCCCGACACGCCCGCCGCGCCCTTCGACGTGATCAGCATCACCACGAGCATCGTCGCGATCTGGCCGCCCGAGAGGTGTACATCGCACGCTTGCGCGATGAACATCGAGGCGAGCGTCAGGTAGATCGCCGTGCCGTCGAGATTGAAGGAATAGCCGGCGGGCAGCACGAGACCCACGATGCCCTTGTCGCAGCCAAGCGCTTCGAGCTTGACGATGAGGCGCGGCAGCACCGGTTCGGTCGACGACGTCGCGAGCACGATGACGAGTTCCTCGCGAATGTAGCGCAGCAAACGCCAGAGGGAGAAGCGATGCAGGCGTGCGAGCGGACCGAGCACGCAGACGACGAACAGCAGGCACGCCGCATAGAACGACAACACCAGCATGCCGAGCGAGCCAATCGAACGGATGCCGAAACGGCCCACCGTGAACGCCATCGCGCCGAATGCCCCGACGGGGGCAAGCCGCATGATCAGCGCGAGGATGCGGAACAGCACGTGTGCGAAGCTATCGATGAATTCCTGCACTCGCCGTCCGGCGCTTCCGCTGGCGTTCATTGCGAAGCCGAACAGAAGGGCAAGCAGCAGGACCGGCAGAACCTCGCCTTTCTCGAAGGCGCCGACGAGCGTCTCCGGAATCACATGCAGCGCGAATTCGACAAGTCCGTGCGTCTGCGTGCGAGTCGAATACTGCGCGAGGATGGTGGTGTCCAGATGATGTGCGTCGATATGCAGTCCCGCGCCCGGATGCAGCGCGAACGCGCTCGCGAGCCCCAGGACGAGTGCAACGATGGTAAGAAAGTAGAACAACGCCAGCGCCTTCAGGATGGTCCGGCCGATCTTCGAGCCGCTCGCAAGCGATGTGATGCCGGTGACGATCGTGCAGAAGACGATTGGCGCGATCATCATGCGTACCAGCGCGACGAACGCATCGCTGAGCGGTTTCAGCGACGCGCCGACCTGTGGCCAGAAGTGGCCGACAGTCATGCCGAGCCCCATTCCAAGCAGGACCTGGACGTAGAGCAGCCTAAAGGGCCGTGGTAGTGTCATTTCGGGGTCTTCTTCGCCGCACCGACCATGCCACTGCGCTTCGTGTCGAGGATCGTCTGGTAGAACTGCTGCGCGGCCGGCGCGAGGGGGCGTCCCCGGCGTCTGACAATGCCGACTCGCCTCGTCACGACCGGATCGACGAGCGGCACGCTGGTCAAAATCGGATGGTCGCGCATGGGCATTGCCATTGAAGGCACCGCTGCCACACCGAGTCCCGCTTCGATCAGGCCGAGCATGGTGGTGACATGGCGAGTCTCGCAGACGCTCGCCACTGCTGGCGCCACGTTGGTCAACGCCTGATCGAGCAGCAGGCGGTTGCCGGAAGTCTTGTCGACGGAAACGTATTCGTGTTCATAAAGCTCGCTCCAGGTCACCTGCTTTTTCCGAGCAAGGGGATGATCGCGACGACACGCGGCGACGAACCGTTCCTGCAGCAGGACCTTGAACTCGACCTCGGTTTCCTGGCTGCCCATGAAGCTGACGCCGAAATCGGCTTCACCGCTGATGACCGAGCCGAGCACTTCGTTGGCGCTCGAGTCCAGCAGCTTGACCCGGATCCGCGGATAGCGGCTGTGATAGGCGGCAACGACGCTCGGCAGGAAATAGTAGGCGACCGACGGCACACATGCGATGGTCACATGACCGAGGCGGCTGCTGGAGACGTCGCGGATGCCGAGCAACGCGACATCGAGATCGTCGAGAAGTTGTTCCGCGCTTGGGGCGAACACGCGACCTATGGTGGTGAGCGTCACGCTGCGGGTGGTCCGCTCGAAGAGCCGCACGCCGAGCGCCGCTTCGAGCTTCTCGATGCGCCGGCTCAGCGCTGGCTGCGAAATATTGACCGCCTCCGCTGCTTTGCGGAAGCTACCCAACTCCGCGACGGCTCGAAACGCCTGCAAATCGTTCAGGTCGAAGTTGACGCCCACGGGCCATCCTCCGCATTTTAGATGCGACTATTTTGCATGATACGGACGCGCCCTTCGAGGCAACACTCGGTGATTAGCCCGCGAGGGGTCACCGAAGTCGGGATCGAGGGGCCGGTTTCGTCGTGTCAGCGGTCATTCATGGCCGAGAGGTGGGCGTCTCTTCATGGCCGAAGCCGGCCCGACGCAGACCTCGATCGATCGCTGGTCGCAGCAGATATTCGAAAGGCAGAGACCGACCCACTCCGGTCAGTCGACCTTCTCCAAACCGGCCAGTCAGCCGAATCGAGGTTTTGCGAACTCGAGCGCCACTAAGCGGCCGTTGGCGACCTCACCCAAT
>NZ_JBYSWU010000074.1:0-29551 GCF_058781505.1 Paraburkholderia sp. FW306-2-2C-D06C
AAAATCGATCCCGTTCGCTAGCAGCCAAGCCTCTCGCGCGTCAACGTCAATCGTGACGGTACTCATCGAGTGCTTACTCTACAACATAGGCAGCGCCGACCGCGCAACCAAAAACTCCTCCCACCGCCAAGTGCCTGGCGTACAGTGACTCCTTGGCAAACGTTGCCATGTATGCGGAAGCTACCCCTAGTACCGTAAGCAAAGCCCACAAGACCCACGGATTGGAAAACGCTCTTTTAATGAGGTCTGCGAGACGACGATAAATCGACATAATCGTCACCACTACTTGCACTCACAATCGCTGCCGATCGTCCATGGTTTCTCTCCCAAAGCACGCTTCATCAACGTGTTTGTGCCAGTGAACAATCCTTGCATGATGGCTAGGTCCTTGAATCCGAGTCCCAATGCGGACACGCCAGCTCTACCAACAACACTCGTCCCCAACGTCAAAAGGCCTGGAGAAAAGGCACCCGCAGCGGCCGAAGTAAGAACCGGCCCGATATTTACACACTTGGCGCTCTTGCCATCAATCATCATTTGCTTGCCGATATCTACGCCAGCACCAACTGCTGCGCCAATCTCACCAAACTCCTAGAGTAGACTATTTTATTTGCAGGAGCGAACTGGATCTCGCTGTGTATGTCCGCTATGGATCGACGTTGCCGTCCCATTCGGGTCGCCTGCGGCCCTTCTCGCCAGTTCGTGTTTCTCAGCCACCATCGCGCTCGTCAGCAACGCCCGGGGCAATGATCTGAAGCGCCGGGCGGCGCTGCTCTGATTCTGCGCCGGGAAATACCTCGCTCACCGGGCTGAGAAGATCGGTTGCGTTTTGTGACATGGTTTGCTCCCCTGTTCGTGTTCGCCGCCGAATCCGGCAGGGCCGGGTTCCCGTCACGCGATCAGCCTTGAGCATTCCATCGGCCAGCACCACAGCGCGAAATAATGTTCCCTGCGGAAAGCCGCAGGGTATTGCTGCATTGAGCCTCTCATACGGCGCGGCTCTGCTCAGTGCGCAGTAGCACACTTGGGCGCTTCTAAACCGAAGAAACTGATTTTCACGGGCCGGATGCGTTCCGGCTAGCTCTTCTTCGTAAACTTCGCGTACGGGCTCGTATCGTCGGGCTTGGTTGCGCTCACGCGCGAGCGGCTCGCCGGACTCATGCCGAATTCGCAGAGCAGCCGAACCATCTGGTCGTGTGCGCGGTTGGCAATCGACAGGAATGGCGACTGCACCGGATAGCCGTTCGGCGACTTGACGACCGCACCATATTTCACCACCTGATCGTTGGCGTTCTTCCAGCGTGAAACACACTCGCAATAAAGCGCGAGCGCGGGCGCGTCGATGGACGTGAGCAGACCGGCGGCATGCAACTGCTTAGCCACCAGCGGCCAGGCGCATGCTCGCGTCGCGGCGCATTACCTTCGATAAGGCGCGAGCCTCGCGGGCAAGGCCGAGCGGAACGAAAAGCTTTAGGCACCCAAGCGTGGACATTGGCCTCGGCCCCTTGAAGAGCTGTCAGGTCGGTGCCGACCGCTTTGATAGTAAATGTAGCCGGCGACCAACAAGTGAAAAACGCATCCTAAGCACGGGACAGTTTTCAGCCACCATGTGATCGGGCTTCGTCGGTCCGAAGATCAGGCGTAGCATCGTGCCGGCCTGCGCCAACAATGTCGCCCTTGGTTGCCATATCGAGGAGCAAGCGCCGTCGAATGTTGCCGCGATGCAGTCATCCCCCGACGAGGCCATCGGCCCGAAAAATCGGAGTTCGATTCTTGAAATCGGTTCGAATGGAAATCGACGTAGTCATTGAAGATGTGGTTGAGTTGGTGGCCGAGCCATCAGAACCGCAATGAGGCTCAGGCGTCGCTCCGCCAGCGAGACGTTGGGGACTGGCTTCTTCTGCGCCGCCTGTCGAAGCCATTGACCACAGCCGATGACCGCATTCCGGGAAATACAATGCAGAGGCTGGCCTGTGGCTTTGGGGCTGAGCGCGCGCTCGGGCGCGAGAGTACCAGCACACAGCAGGTGAGATGGATGTTCTTCACGGCGTTATGTCTCATTGGATCGTTGCTTCGAAAGGGAAGGCGAGTCGGAGGTCGGCTGCTGGTTTGCGCGGCGCTTGTGGCGGCCTTGGGCCATGATCGGACGTGGCGAAGCACTTCACCAAACGCTCAGGAGCAGCCGCCGACGCTGAGTGCATTATCGGCGTCGCATCGCAGGTCCTTCTGCAGTGCGCTCAAGTGGCCTTGAATCGGACCGGCGCACAGCATCTCGTTTTCCTTGCCGTCGGGCAAGGTGACGTGCACCCCGGCGCTGCGCGCGCCGTGTTCGGTATAGTCGAACACGGCGTAGCCGGTGCCGGCGCGGCTGAAGGTGACTTCAGTGCGATCGGTCTGGAATCGCGAATAATGCGCGTAACGCAATTGATTTACGCCATCTACCGGATTGTTCGGGAACGCCAGCTCCGTGTTCGGCGACTTGCCATAGCGGTACTGCAGGGCGGATGGCGTCGCGCCGCACAGACTGATTGTTTTGTGCCGGGCGGTGTCGCAAGTGAAGTAGGTGCTCTCCTGCGCCGAACACTGGCCGGATGCCAGCGCCTCAACGGCGTGGAGGAAGGTCGCGGCCAGTACGAGACAGCTCGACAATACAAAAATGTGCCGCATGATCGAACGAACGCGTCAGGAAAGACGATAGCTTACCGTGAGGCGATTCAGGTTTGCTTACGTTTGCTGACATGTGATGTTCCTTCGCGAGTGATCGTGCGGAAACCCTTGCGCACGGCGGCGCCATGCCGAGTCTCAGATACATTCATGGATGGCTTCCAGGCTGATTGCAAAGCCACGCCCGCCTCCGGCGTTCGCAGCACCTTGTCAAGCCCCCCTCGATTGCTTGCGATAGCGTAAATGCGCTGGGTCCCGGAACGCGCAGGCTGCGGCGGCGCGGGGCGGCGGTTGCGGATCGACTGCACATGCGAGTGCGATGCCTGTTTCCCCGGACCGGGAACCGTTATTCGACTCGCGACATGCGCAGTTTCCCTACATGAATTGCAGGAAATGCCTACACAAATAGCCCTTCAGCTACCGTTCGTTGCGGCCGTATACATACACGTAATCGTTGCCGCTGCCGTCTGCGCGTCAAGCGGCGAACGCGAAATTCCTGGACAAAAACTTCTTGTCAACGAGAGCCAGGGTGGAAAAAATCTTGCGCAAGCAAGGTGGCCTGCCGCGCGTACGGAGCAGGATGCCTATTTCATCGCGCTGGATAAGATCGTGAAATTCCAGTCGGACCTGATGACTCAAAGCGGCGATGAAGCCGTATCCGCCGTGCGTACTGCAGTTCTGACGATCGCAGCACTGGCGGCGGCGATCGCGCTTGCTGCCGTCGGTGGATGGTTGACTACGCGTTCGGTCGCGGAACCGGCACGAGAGGCCGTCGACTCAGCAAACCGCGTCGCGCATGGCGACCTGGCATCGCACATCGATGTGAAGTCAAACGACGAAATGGGCCAACTGATGCGCACGTTGCAGACCAACATTCTCGCGTTGAACGCGGCGGCCGAAGCGGCGCGCGCCGGCGAGCAGGCTCGAGGTTTCGCGGTGGTCGCGAGCGAAGTGCGCACGCTTGCGCTACATGTCACGGAAGATATGCGGTCTGCCCTTCGCATCGAACATCTAACGCTCTGACAGGAAGACCGTGAAGAGATGAACGGACCGTTATCGACGATCAGCCGCAAGATCATTTTTGCCTTCAGCATATGCGCCGCGACGATGATCACAATCGGACTGTTCAGCACATTGAGCGTCTCGCGGATGAGTATCAATGTGAGTGGGATGTATTCCAGGAACACGCTACAGATTGCGAAAATCTCGAATGTAACGATTGCGCTCCTCAATAGCCGCGCGACGCTCAGGCGCCTGCAGGCCACGCGGCTAGCCGCGGATGTCGAGACGTTTGCCCAGGGCATTCGTGCCGATCTGGAAACAGCCGACCGGGAATGGGCATCCTATTACCCGGCTTATGTGCGTGACGGTCACGAGCGGGAGCTTGCCGATCGGCTGAAGGGGCTGATTGCAGAGAACAGGCGTTATGCGAATGAGGCAATAGCCGCGGTCGCAGCGGGTAATTTTGACGCGGGCGCGGATGCGGTCAACCGCGGGGCAGACGTCGCAGCAGCTTTGACCAGGGTGTTGAGGGAGGATGCGGCTCTCAGCCTCCAGCAGGCAAAGAGAGCTTCGGATGAAAGCGCATCGACCGCGGGCCGTGTCAGCCAGATTTCGATTGCGTTGGTCATCGTCAACTTGCTGGTAGTCATGGTCGTGTCAGTGGCGATATTGCGTTCGATACTGGGTCCGCTGAAGAGGGCTGCCGGGGTGGCGAACGATATTGCGTCGGGCAAGCTGGAGAATCAGATCACGGTAGATTCGCGTGATGAAATCGGACAGTTATTCGAAGCAATGAAGAAGATGGAGCGGCAGCTTCGTCAGATGATCTATTGCGATCCGCTGACTTCCCTGCCGAACAGGGTCTTGTTCAATGAGCGTCTGAGGCGGACGGTCGCCGGGGCGGCGCACCATGCATTGGTTGGCGTGGTGATGATCGACATGGACCAGTTCAAGGGCGTCAACGATACGATGGGGCATGCGGCTGGAGACGCATTGCTACGCGAGGCGGCCGCGCGCTTGCGCATCTCGGTTCGCCCTTGCGATACGGTGGCCCGTTTCGGCGGCGACGAATTTGCCGTCGTACTACCCGATGTTCGTGATCGTGACGCATTGGAGCATATTGTTCGCACGATCATTGACAGGTTCGGCGAGCGGTTCGTGCTGAATGGGAAAGAGGTGTTTATCTCATGCAGCGTGGGCGTTGCCGTATATCCGACTGACAGTCCAGACGCAGACGATCTGCTGAAATACGCGGATTCGGCAATGTACTCCGCCAAGCGCTCTGGCCGCCGCGGATTCCGCTTCTACTCCAGGGAACTGACAGCCGATGCCATCGCGCACCTGCAACTGGAGGCAGAGCTTCGCGGCGCCATTGGACGTGGGGAACTTGAGCTGCATTACCAGCCGAAGGTGTTGTTCCAGGATCACGAAGTGATCGGCTCCGAGGCTCTGCTCAGATGGCACCGCCCTGGGGTCGGACTGGTTTCGCCGGGGCAGTTCATCCCGATTGCAGAGGAAGCGGGCTTGATCGTTGATCTGGGCAAGTGGGTGCTGCGGGAGGCGAGTCGTTCAGCGGCCGAATGGAACGCCAGCGGAACCAGAATTCATAAGGTCGCGGTCAACCTGTCGGCCCGGCAGTTTCAGTGTCACGATCTGGTCCAGATGGTGACCGGAATCCTCGAAGAAACCGGCTGCCGCCCTGAATGGCTGGAGCTTGAAATCACGGAAAGCGTACTGCTGGAAGAGGATGAGGCGATTATGGGTGCGCTTGCGGCCTTCAGGGCCATGGGGCTTTCCATTGCGATCGACGATTTCGGCACAGGTTACTCCGCGCTCAGCTATCTGACGCAATTCCCGATCGATACGCTGAAGATCGACAGATCATTCGTTCAGAAGGTGACCACGGACCGGCGTCATGCGGAACTCGTGAAGGCCATCCTTTCCATTGCGCGGTCCCTGGGGCAGCAGGTTGTTGCGGAGGGCGTCGAGACGGTGGAGCAGGCAGCGTTTCTTGAGGCAAACGGTTGTCAGGTCGCGCAGGGGTTTCTGTATTGCAAGCCGTTGCCGAAGCCTGAGATGAGTTCGTTGTCCAGGCATCTCAAACTGAATGCAACGGCTGGATGAGTTTGTCCGGGAAGAGCGCGCGCCTCGCCAACGAACTCGTGTTGTCGGCCTCGCATGTGGCCGAGCGCGGCGGCGCGGCGGTTTCGCAGGTGGTGCAGACGATGGGTTCGATTAATCAGTCGTCGCAGAAGATCGTTGAAATCATCGGCGTGATCGACGGCATTGCGTTCCAGACCAACATCCTCGCGCTGAACGCGGCGGTCGAGGCGGCACGCGCGGGCGAGCAGGGCCGAGGCTTCGCTGTCGTCGCCGCAGAAGTGCGCAGCCTCGCTCAACGGTCTGCGACGGCAGCGAGGGAGATCAAGGAACTGATCGGTGGTTCGGTCCAGCAGGTCGAAGCGGGCAACCGCCTGGTGGACGAGGCGGGCATGACGATGAACGAGTTGGTCGAAAGCGTCAGGCGCGTGACCCTCATGATGACCGAGATCATGAGCGCGGGACAAGAGCAAGCCGACGGTATCGAGCAGATTAACCGGGCTGTCACGCAAATGGATGAGGTCACGCAGCAGAACGCGTCGCTTGTCGAAGAGGCCGCTGCTGCGACCGAATCGATGCGCGAGCAGGCCGCGACGCTGGTCCAGGTCGTCAGTGTGTTCAAGCTGAATGTGCACCGTGCAGCGACGCGCGTCGCAGGGGCGGTTACGCCGTTGAGCACTAATCCGCGATTCGCGCTCGGCGGTGAGTAGTGCGCAATCTGCCCGCCGTGTGGGACCGGCCGGGCTCGCGGCGTCCGTCGCTATCAATGCAGTGGCTTGAACTCCTTGCTATGCAGCCGACGTCGCGTCGGTTGCACAACCTCCTGCATCGCCTCGGTCTCATCCATCGTGCACATCTGTCCATCAAAAATTTAGATGGACACGATCCTCGCCTTCACGCCTAACGCGATCAAGATGCCTTCCCCGGGCGCTTACGATGCAGACATGCCGAAGCGGCAACGTACGATATCCGTGCTGTTGCATCGCCTCCATCCCTTTCCATTTGGCCGCTGTGCGAGCGGGTCAGCAGTCGCTGCAGGGGTACCTGCCAGGCCCCATCTGCCTTTCCTGCTTGCCTTGGCGATACGCATCTGGAGTCGTTAGACAGTGTCGTATCCGACAAGGCCATTCGCCGCTTTGCGCAAAGTTATTAAGGATAAACCTACAACAAATCCAGATTGACCTTACGACGATTTCACTTCAGCAATCTTCGCTCGTTGACGACATACGTATAAGCAGCAAGGCTGCTTGCATATTCGCCAAAAAATTCGATACGAATCCTTTGACGGGAACGACGTGAGCAACTTGGTGCGCACAATCAGATTCGAAACCGTAGTAACGCTTGGCGCCTGCGTAGCGCTCGTGATCGGGGTGAAGGGTAGCTTACCGACGTCAACCTAAGAAGCCCTAAGCGTAGGAAAAAAATGTCGGCGCCGGCACCGCATCGCCTACCCAAAGCGGCAGCGCATGCGTGACTAAAGACCGCTATCGCCAGGTCGATAAAAGTGCAGAAGACGCATCCCTTTACGCAAGAGCTTTGAATAAGACTTCCCGAAATGTCTGGTTTGTGTGAGCGTTCGCGCATAGTTCTGCCTTTTCTGCGAATTTCAAGCTTTGCGCTGCTTGCCGGTGTCTGCGCGCCGGGATGGTCCGCTGACGCGCCGCCGGCCACCGGCCCCCATCAGGGCACTGACAGCGGAAGGACCGCGGACACAGACCTGGCAACCTTGCCGCTTGAGGTGCTGATGCAGGAAACGGTGAGCACGGCAACCCGGCTCACGCAACCGATCTCGGATGCCCCTGCCGCTGTCTTCGTGCTCACGGCCAAAGACATCCAGGATTTCGGATGGAGAACGCTCGCCGATGCATTGGCGTCGTTGCCGGGGCTTTACGTCACCTATGATCGCGACTATGCGTATCTCGGCGCGCGTGGCTTCCAGCGGCCCGGTGACTACAATAGCCGCTTTCTGCTTCTGGTCGATGGTGTCCGGCTGAACGACGCCGTCTACGACCAGGCACCGATCGGTACCGACTTCCCGGTCGACATGGATATGGTCGAGCGGATCGAATATGTTCCGGGCCCGGGATCGGCGGTGTACGGTTCGAATGCCCTATTCGGCATCGTGAATGTGATCACCAAAACCGGGCAGTCGCTTAAGGGCGTCCAGGTGGCAGTCGCCGCAGGCAGTTTCGGCGAGAAGCATGCACGGGCGAGTTACGGCTGGCACGGCAGTAACGGCGCAGATCTGGTGCTCTCTGCGAGCGCTTATGACCGGAGTGGGCAGGACCTGTATTACCCGGAATTCGACACACCGGATCAAAACAACGGCGTCGCGCAAGGTCTGGACTACAACCGCGTCCAGAACTTTCTTGCCAAATTTGCTTACGGGGATTTCGGCCTGAGCATGGGCTACAGCAACCGCACCAAGGGCGTGCCGAATGCGCCATATGGCACGCTGTTCAATTCGCCTGATAGCACCACGGACACGCACAGCTTCATTAATGGTTCGTTCCATCACGCGGTAAATGACGGTTTGCAGCTCGCAGCGGAAGTCTACTGGGGGCGCTACGACTACCGCAGCCCGAGCCTTTATGCGCTCGGCCCGGTGGCAAATGTCGACGGCGATCACGCACTCTGGTACGGAGGCGACGTGCACGCCACCATCACCTCTATTCCGGGGAACAAGATGGTCTTCGGAATGGACTACACACGCGATGCCCAGCGCGACCAGTACAACTATAACGTCGATCCCTACGCGGTCATTCTCGACAACAGGCACAGCAGCAATCGGGAGGGCGTCTACGCCGAAGACGAACTGCAGTTACCGGCAAATTTTTCACTTAACGCCGGGCTACGCTATGACAAGGAGACCGTCTCCGGCGGCAACATCAGCCCCCGCGTGGCGCTTGCCTACAAGGCTACCCCCAGAGACACCTTCAAGTTCGTCTATGGCCTGGCGTACCGGGCGCCTAACGCCTACGAGCTCTACTACGCGGTCCCGGGCATCGGCGGACAGCTGGCTAACCCGTCGCTCAAGGCCGAGCACATCACCACCAACGAATTCATCTACGAACGGGAAATCGGCGTCTCGGGCAGGGCAACTCTTTCGCTATTCCACTACGACATCCGCGACCTGATCTCGGAGACGCTTGACCCGTCGTCGGGCCTGTACATTTTCGAGAACCTGAGTCGTGCGAACGCGGATGGCGCCGAACTGAGCTACGAGCAGAAATTTGCCGGCGGCGCGCGGATCCGCGCCAGCTATTCATGGCAGATTGCTCGCGACAGCAACTCCGGAGCCATCCTACAAAACTCGCCGCGGAACCTGTTCAAGCTGAACGTTGTGATGCCCGTCTACGCCAATGCCGCGCGCATTGGCGCGGAGATCCGGTGCGTTTCCAGCCGGCTCGCGGACCAGGGACACGCGGCCGGTTACTGCCTCGGCAACGTGACGGTAGGTAGCTCACGCCTGATCGAACACACGGATCTGTCGTTCTCCGTCTACAACGTGACCAACGCGCGCTACGCGGACCCGGCCGGCCCGGGCTTTACGCAGGAAGTCATCGCCCAGCAGAGCCGGGAGTTCCTCGTCAAGCTGGTGTACGGGTTCTGACATGCGTTCCGCCAGTCCCTTCCGCGCTGCCAGCATGCTGGCCTTCGTGATCTCGGAGCTGATCAGCTTATCGGCGTACGCGCAGGTGGACGAGTCCGCATTGAAGGCCGCGTATATCTTCAACTTCACCGAGTTCACGACATGGCCGTCGGGAAGTCTGTCCGACGCCTCGCTTGTCGTGTGCGCAAACCGGGACAGCGATCTGGGCGCCGCGCTGGCCAAACTTGACGGGCGAAACGAGGGCGGCCGGTTGTGGTCCGTCGTCCCTTTGCCCACCAGGAGCAGTCAATGCCGATGCAATGTCGTCGTACTGGAAAGCGGCGCCCCCATTCCCGGTGCGGTGAAGGAAGTTCTCGCGTCGGATCAACCGGTTCTTGTCGTTAGCGATTTCGATACCGGCGACCATACGACCATCATCCGCCTCTTCACTGACGAAAATCATCTTCGCTTCGACATCGAAAACCAGCAGGCGCTGCACCGGCATCTGACGCTCAGTTCCAAGCTGCTCCGTCTTGCAAGGAGCGTCTTATGACCTCCCGCGAGGAACCCGCACCCAATCTGACGCGTGCGATGGGGCGCGTCAATATTGCCGGCATCGCCATCGCGTTGCTGATCTCCAGTGCCGGTTTGCTTGCCTACCAGGCACTGTCGTTACGATCCGCGCTCACTGCCGACGCCCGCCTGCAGGCGGCAATGGTGTCGGCCAATATCACCGCGTCGCTGATGTTTCATGACGTTCAGGCCACGACCGAAATACTCCGGCCGCTTGCCAACGTGCCTTACGTCGAGAGCGTCGTGGTGTTCAATCCGAAGGGAACCCTGCATGCGCGTTATGCCAGAGCAGGCATCTCGGAGTATGAGGCCAATGAAGGGACGCTCAGCAGGGCCATGGTGCGGGATCACTTCACGCTGAGCGATGTCTTCGTTGCAACGCCGGTCATTCACGATGGCGAGACGCTGGGCACAGTCGTGCTCGTTGCCAGCACTGAAGGCATGGTTCATGAGCTTTGGCGCTATGCCGGCTTTCTGATCTCAGCTTGTGTAGGCGCGCTTTGGGTATCGTCTGTCGTCACTTCGCGCATGAAAGCGCGTGTCTTCGCGGCCGAGCAGGAACTCGAATACCTCGCGAACACGGACCCCCTGACGGGTCTGCCGAACCGCCGCGCGTTTTACGAGGCACTGGCCGCACGGCTGCGGCCTGGGGGCAACGAGCATTTGGCGCTGATCCTGATCGACCTCGACAACTTCAAGACCGTCAACGACACGCTGGGTCATGGCGCAGGCGACGAATTGCTGCGTTCCGTGGCAGGCGCGCTGCGCGCAGCGGTTCGTTCCTCGGATGTCGTCAGCCGCATTGGCGGCGACGAATTCGCGGTGCTCGCCATCGACGATGCCGACCGTCATGGAAGCCGCCATACCGCCGAGCGCATCACGACCATGCTGGCCCGATCGTTTGAACTGCATGGTGCCGACGTTCGGGTGACAGCAAGCGTGGGATTCAGCCAGTTCCCCGACGACGCAGCAGACGTCGCTTCGCTCGTCAGCAGCGCGGACATCGCCTTGTACGCCGCGAAAAGCAGCGGGAAAAATGTCGCTGTGGAGTTCAGGCCGCAGATGACGACGGATGCGCAGCGGCGCGCTCGGCTCGAACGTGAACTGAGGCATGCCATTGAACAGGACGCGCTCGAATTGGCGTATCAGCCTCAATACGATTGCCAGACGGGGCGCCTGGTCGGCGCGGAAGCACTTGTGCGTTGGACTCATCCATCGGACGGCAACATTCCGCCGATGGAATTCGTCCCGATTGCGGAGAACAGCGAGCTCATCGTCGCCTTGGGACGATGGGTGATGCGGCGCGCCTGTCGGGATGCCGCGCGCTGGAACACAGACGCACGCAATTCGGTCAGCGTGTCGGTGAACGTATCCGCACGGCAGCTTCGAGAGCCCCGATTTCAACGTGACGTGCTCGACGCACTAAACGAGAATGCGCTGCCGGCGGATCTGCTCGAACTCGAACTCACCGAGAGCCTGCTCATGGCCAACATGGCCGTTGCAGTGAATGTGATGACGCAGTTGCGCGCTAAAGGGATACGCTTGTCTATCGACGACTTTGGCACGGGTTACTCTTCACTATCCTACCTGCAGTCGTTTCCGCTCAGTCAGCTCAAGATCGACCGAAGCTTCGTGAAGGCGCTACCGCAAGCGGGGCAGCCCATTGTGACCGCGATTATCTCGATGGCGCACAGCTTTGGCCTCACGGTCGTGGCCGAAGGCGTCGAGTACCCTGCGCAACTTGCCTGGTTACGCGATGCCGGGTGCGATATCGTCCAGGGGTTTCTGACCGGTCGTCCGATATCTTTCGCGGAAATGGCAGAGGTCGTCCGGAAGGCGGATGGATCTGCCGTCGCCGCCGCAGCCGATTGCAGGATCGAATGACTGGAGTCCGAGAGCCGCTCGATTACGTGCCATTCAGACCGTATCTCGCGACGCTCTACGCCAGAAACCGTAGAACACGCCTGCCCAGAACTCTGCTTGCCTTGCGTCGTCTACAGCGCTGAACATGGTGGGGCGCCGGCTGGAAATGTGAGGACGTCATGCGGGATGCGACGCTTGCGTTGTGCTCGATCCATCCGGACGACCTCGATCGGCACGCTGCACGCGTGGCACGACGAATTCCGCGTGCATCACCCGGCAAAGGGCGAAATCTGGATCGAAGGTCGCGCGATACCGGAGCGTGAGCCCGACGGCAGCATTCGTTGGCACGGGTTTCTTCACGACGTCACCGAGCGCAAATTCGTCATCGAAATCAAGGACAACGGTATCGGGTTCGATGTGCAGAACATCCGCAAGCAGAACACTTTTGGCCTCGTCGGCATGCGCGAGCGTACGCTGGGGGTCAGCGGCGAGATGGTCGTCGTGAGCAAACGGGGACGCGGTGCCGTGGTGCGGGTGCGTATCCCGGTCGCTGACACGATCACATCGTCCGAGCGGATCGCGTGACGTGTAACGTGAGCATGGCGGTGCGTATGTACCGCCGGCAGCGCTCAGAACGCGTGACGCAATCCCACCATGCCGACGAATTGCGACGGTCCCGAAGACGGCGTCGTATTCTGCGAGTCGCCGACCACAGCGACAGCGTTAGTCATACTCGTCCCCGTGCTGCCCGCCGCGACCAACGTCTTGCCCCGCGCGTGCTGATACGCTTCCAGCGCGTACAACGTGGTGCGGGTGGACAGGCTGTAGGTCTGTTCGAGCGAAATCTGGTGATAGCGCGCCGGATCGCTGATGCCATTCGCTTTGCTTGCCTGCGTGTAGCTGTATCCTGCGCCGACAATCACGGCCGGCGTGATCCGGTAGGTGGAAATCACGCCGTACGTGTTGAACACGCCTTCGTTGGCGAACAGCGAGCCGGAGCCTGGCGTGTACTGCACGTTCGAATAGTTCACGCCGACCATCAGGTCTTCGTGCGTGTAGCGGGCCGCCGCGGCGAACAGCTGCGCGCTGCGTGCTGTCGCATAGCCGCTGTTCACCGGCGAGTTGACGGCGTAGCTGCCGAGCGCCTGGCTCGTTGCGATGTCTTTCAGTTTCACGTAGCCTGCGGCGATCGAAAAAGGCTGGTAGTCGTAGCGAAACGCCGCGCTGAAATGGCTACCGTTAGCCACGCTGCCGGGGACGCCGCCGAGGCCGTACTGCGCGCTGACCTGCAAGCCCGCGATGTTCGGCGAAAGGTAGGTTGCCGAATTGTTGAGGCGCAGCGTCGTGTCGAGAGCGTCGAGGTCGCCGGGGTGCGCGCCTGTGGCGCCCGTCAGCACGCCCGTTGGTCCGAGTGCGCCGACCATCTGGAAGTAGGGCGTGTATTGGCGGCCGAGTGTCACCGTCCCGTATTTGTCGTTGCTCAGCCCGACGTATGCCTGTCGGTTGAAAATGAAGCCTGAGCTACTTTGCGCGCCAGTCAGCGAGTTGAAGCCGCTTTCGAGCCGGAAAATCGCCTTCGTGCCGGCGCCCAGGTCCTCCGCACCGAGCAGGCCGAACTTGCTCGCCTGCAGGTTGCCCTGGCTCATGTAGAAGTTGGAGTGTCCGCGCTGATTGCTGACATAGGCGAACGCGTTATCGACGACGCCGTATAACGTGACGCTGCTTTGCGCCGACGCGCCTGCTGACAGCAACGTGCCCGCAACGGGCACGCATGAGAGGACGAGTGTGCGTGTACGTGAGCGCTTCAATGAGTTCATGGTTTGCGGGTCTCCGGATTGGATAGGCGACCTTTGTCCTTCAGGTCGGTTATTCAGGGCTTCTCAGTGGTCATGGAAATCGTCAGGCAGCGCCAGCCGTCGACCGTGTGGTCGGCCAGCAGCGCACGGCCAGCGCAGACGGCCTGGCGCACTTCGTCCGCCGGCACGAGGATCTGGATTTCCGGCTGCGGCTGCTGCATCCAGCCTTCGCGCTCGACCGAAATGCGCAAGGTGCTCGCGTCGCTCGTGATCGTGACATTCCAGCGGCCTTGCGCGCCTTTACGCCAGGCTTCGCTTTCGCCATCGTCTTCGACGCAGCGGCCGCGAGCGGTGCCGGCGCCCGCGAACGGCACGGCGATGAAGGCGCGCTCATCGGCGGGACGGCCGAAGTGTTGTTCAGCAACGTTCAGCGGAATCACGCTGCCTTCCCGCAGCAATACGACCGGCTGGTCGAAGGGGGCGGGCAAGCTCACCGTCTGGGCGCCCTCAAACGCCTCGCCGCTCCAGTACGACACCCAGCGCGCGCCTGCCGGCAAATAAACGTCGCGTGTCGACTGGCCTGCCTCGACGACCGGTGCGACCAGCATCGACGAACCGAGCATCATGTCGTCGCCGTCGGCGAGACAGCACGGGTCGTGCGGAAACTCCGCGAACATCGGGCGCAATACCGGTTCGTACGCGCAGTGCGACTGCCATAGCAACTCGTACAGATAAGGAATGAGCCGGTAGCGCAGTTTGATCAGGCTGGCTACCTGTTGCGTGACTTCGGGATGCATCCACGGTTCGTTGACCGTGCCGTCGTCGTTCCACGAATGAATGCTGAAGCGCGGCAGGAAGATGCCGAAGGCGACCCACCGCGCGAAAAGTTCCGGGCCCGGCGCGGGGCCGGAGAATCCGCCGATATCGTGGCCGCTGTTCGACACGCCGGACATCGCGAGCCCGAGACCCATCTTCAGGTTGTAACGCAGCGTTTCCCATGACGTGTAGTTGTCGCCGGACCACGTCTGTACATAACGGTGCATGCCTACGCCGCCCGAACGGGACACGAGGAACGGCCGCCGGTCGGGCGCGTGTTCGCGCTGCGCGTCGCGCGACGCGCGCATCATCAGTTGCGTTTGCAGCACCTTTGCCTGATGCGCCGGATACGGCTGGCCGAAGCCTTGGGCCATCGCATCGGGCGACCAGATCTCGAACTCGTTGTTGTCGTTCCAGGTCGCCGCGACGCCGTGTTTCAACAGGCTGTCTTTCACGCGCGCCTTCCACCATTCGATGGTGTCGGGATTCGTGAAGTCCAGATACGCGCCGACTTCGTCCCAGAACTGCACCCACGCCGGATTGCCGTCGCGCGATTCGATCAGCAGGCCGGCTCGCGCCACTTCGTCGAACGCCGGATGATCCTGCAGCAGACACGGCTTGATGTTCGCGCACAGACGCACGCCATGCTCGAGATAACCCCGCACGAAGCCGTCGATATCCGGAAACTTCTCGTGGTTCCAGTTGAACACATAGCGCTTCGCACCGATCGACGTGTAGCCCGACGAAAGATGGAACGAATCGCACAACACGTCGTGCTCGCTGCATCGTTCGATGAATTCGCTCATGCGGTGCTGCGCATTGGGCGCGTCGGTATAGCTCATCGTCGAGCCGGAGTAGCCCAGCCCCCACTTCGGCATCCACGCGGGACGTCCGGTCAGCCACGTAAAACGCCGTACCGCATGCAACGGCGTGCCCGCCGACGCGATGAAGTAATAGTCGAGATCGCCATGCCCGGCGACAAAGTGCCGGTAGTGCCCATGATAGTTGTCGAGCTCGCGGCCCATGTCGAAGCGGCAGTCGGCAAGCGTGTCATAGAACAGACCGAATCCCGTCGACGTTTCCGGTTGCCACGTCACGTAGAACGGGATGTGCTTGTAGAGCGGATCCGTGGTGCGTGCGCTATAACCCATTGCATCGATGTTGCGCATTTCGTAGCTCTGATTCGCGCGATCCAGCGAACCGGCGCGCTCGCCGAGACCGACGTACATTTCTCCGCGACGGCGCTCGATGTAGTGATACACGCGCGCGTCCCACCAGCCGAAGTTGTACGCCTGGGTCTTCCGGTCGCTCATCACGCGATGCCATGCCGCGCCGTGCAGGATCTCCCACGAGCAGAACCCACCATCGAGCTCGACCGTCAGGCGGATGCACGCCGTTTCGATGATGATTTGGCCGGCGCCGCTCGACACTTCGAATGAAGGCGGGGTGAAGCCGCTCATGTCGCGGCGGTCGCGGCCTTCGAGCGGAACGTCGTCCGCGCCCGGCGCGATGGCCCAGGTTCGCGGTCCGTGTGGCTCGCCGTCCGGCAGGACGAGCACGCGAACGATGTCGTCGGCGAGTACGAACAGTTCGATCCGGCAATTGTCTTGCGCGGCCAGCACGATGCGATTGCCGGCGTGGGCAGATAGCGAAAAGCGCGGCCGATGTTTCATATTCTTCAATGAACTCATGATATGTCTTGAAGTGAGGTCAGGCTGTGGTGCTGGCGCCGTTGTCCACTTGACGCGGGCGCGCGTCACGCGACACGCCGCGCATCAGGATCACCAGCAGCGTGGCGCCGATCAGGTCGAACGCGCCGAGGGCGCCGAATAGCGGTGTGTAGCCGATCGAATCGGCCAGCGCGCCGACGAGCAGCGAAAAACCGAGGCCGCCGATCCACGCGGACATTCCCGCAAAGCCGGCCACGGTGCCGACCTCGCTGGGGTCGAACACATCAGCCGCGAGCGTATTGACGAGCGCCGAGATCATCTGATGCGCGAAGCCGCCCACGCAGAAGAGCGCAATCGCCTGATACGGTGAGGCGACCAGTCCGATGCACGCCGGCCCGATCATCATGAAGGCGCCGAGCACGACACCCGCAATTCGCGACCAGATCAGCGGCACGCGCAGATGCTTCATCAGGAACGGCGAAAGATAGCCGCCGAACAGCCCGCCCAGGTCGGCGGCGAGAAACGGCAGCCACGCGAACAACGCGATCTGCTTCAGATCCATGTGGCGCTGGGTCGCGAGGTAGAGGGGAATCCAGAAGCTGAAGGTTTGCCATGCGGGTTCCGCGAAGAAACGCGCTTGTGCGATAGCCCAGAACCGGCGCGTGCTGAGCACCTCGCGGATGCTGCGCCGCTGCTGCGCGGGCGGGGTTTGTCCGCCGATGATCGTCTCGCGCTCCGCTTCGCTGATACGCGCGTGGTCGGTCGGCGAGCGATAGAGCACGTACCAGACGGCGGCCCAGACGAAGCCGAGCGCACCCGTCACGGCAAACGCGCTTTGCCAGCCATACCTCAAGGACAGGAAGACGACGAGCGGCGGGGCGAGCAGCGAACCGAGCGACGTGCCCGCATTGAAGTAGCCCACCGCCACTGACTTTTCACGATTGGGGAACCATTCGGCGACAACCTTCATACCGGCCGGAATGGCGACGGCTTCGGTCAGACCCATTAACCCGCGTAACGCCGCCAGCGACAGCCAGCCGCTCGCAAAGCCATGCAGCACGCCGGTCATCGACCATAGGCAGGCGAACAGGGCAAAGCCGAGCCGCAAACCGATCAGATCGATGATGAGGCCGCATACCGGCTGCATCAGCGTATAGCCGACCTGAAACGCGCCGACCACATACGAATACTGCTGCGTGCTCATGTGCAGCAGCTTCGTCAACTCGGGCGCCATCACGCCGAGTGCATTGCGCGACAGATAGTTGACGATCGTCCCAAAGCAAACGAGCGCAATGATCCACCAGCGCAAACCGATGATTGTTTTCAACTTTGTCTCCTACCCAATGTGTCTGCCGCCTGTCCGGTGGGAAAGGCAGGTATGCGCGAATTCGAACATTTTCCTGCTTTTTGTGTCAGTCATCGTATCACTTGGGTGGCGCTGAACTACCAGGGAAAACCATGGTGTAACGTGCTGATTACTTTGAAATAGCCCTAAAAACAGGCGATTCTCGCTGATCAATATTTCAAAGAAGTCTGACGACTGCTCACATTTGATTTTTGCGTAAATGTTCTTTCGAACACCAAATGTTCGTTTGTGTGAGTGAGGTTCGTGCGATCGACCGTGCGATCGGAGGCGGAGACTTGCCGGGCAACGGCGACGCTATGCGATTGCGCGTGGCCCTTACGGGATGCGCCGCGTCGGTTGGAGAGTGGGCAAGGTGCTATTGGGGCGATGACGAAGGTGCATTCGGATATCTATCGGGGTATTGCGTTTGCCGCAGTAATGCTTCGATATCCTATTGATCGCGGGGCGCCGATAATGCCGCCGGCGATGCGCCGCGGGTCGAGAAGTTGGCGCCTGGATTTCCCACACTTTTTTCACCAACCCCTGTCCTTTGTAACGAGACGTAACCGGGCGGCGAGCTACGCGATGTAGTGCATCAGTTATTACAAACTTGAAATACGCGGGGCGCGGCCTTGCGCTATATTTCGCCCAACAACACGTTCTCAAAAAGGGTGATCGATGAAGTCCGCTCGTCTTGTTCCACTTCTGCTCGGGGTTTTCGCGTTGGGCGCCTCAGGTGCTGCAATGGCCGGTGGGGTCAACATCGGTGTCAACATCGGCATTCCTGCGCCGGTTTATGTCGCGCCAGCACCGGTCTATGCACCGCCGCCTCCGCCTCCGCCGCCCGTCGTCTATCAGCCCGCGCCGGTGTATTACGGCGGCCCGGCCATCGTGATCGGCTGGCATGGCGACCGCTACTGGGATGGCCGCCGCTACTGGGCGCGTAACGACTGGTATCGCCGTCATCCGCCGGGCCGTTACGACTACGGTCGCGACCACTACGACAATCGTCGCGGCTGGCACTAAGCCGCAGCTAAGCCGCCAATGGCGCTGCAGAGCCGGCCATCGTCCATCGTCGAGCCGAAAAAAACCGCCCGGGAAAGGGCGGTTTTTCATTGCCGGTACAAAGCGGCCGGGTCGTCGACTCGCGTCAACGCATGCACATTTATTCGGCTACGGCAGCCATGCCGCCGACCACGGCGTTAAAGCCGCTGTCGACGTGCACGATCTCCGCCGTCACGCCGGCCGCCAGATCCGACAGCAGGAACGCCGCCGTGTTGCCGACCTGTTCGATCGTCACATTACGCTTGAGCGGCGCGTTACCTTCGACGAATTCGAGAATCTTGCCAAAGCCCTTGATGCCGCTTGCGGCCAGCGTCTTGATCGGGCCCGCCGAAATGCCGTTCACGCGTACGCCCTTCGCGCCGAGCGACACCGCCAGATAACGCACGCTCGCCTCGAGCGATGCCTTGGCGAGACCCATCGTGTTGTAGTTCGGGATAGCGCGTTCGGCACCCAGGTAGCTCAGCGTGAGCAGTGACGCATCCGGCGTCAGCATCGATTGCGCGGCTTTGGCGAGCGCCGGGAAACTGTACGCGGAGATGTCATGCGCGATGCGGAAATTTTCGCGCGTCATGCCGTCGAGGAAGTCGCCGGCAATCGCTTCGCGCGGCGCAAAGCCGATCGAGTGAACGAGGCCGTCGAGGCCGTCCCAGTGCTCTTTCAGCGACGCGAAGAGGGCGTCGATCTGCGCGTCGTCGGCGACGTCGCACGGGAATACGAGGTTGCTGCCGAACTCGGTGGCGAACTCGGTAATGCGGTCCTTGAAACGTTCGCCGACATACGTGAACGCCAGTTCGGCGCCTTCGCGCTTGCAGGCTTGCGCAATGCCGTATGCGATCGAACGGTTCGACAGCAGGCCGGTCAGCAAGATTCGTTTACCAGCGAGGAAGCCCATGAATTCTCCTAATAAGGTCTGTGCGCCGCACACGAGGACGTCACGCGCCCGGATGCCGGGCCTGCGCATGTCGCCAACATGTCGCCAACGCGCATGTCGCCAACGCGCAGGTGCGGATTGTGCGGATTTAATTAGGTAGAATTCTCTCACATTGCAACCGCCCTCTGACCAACAAGGCCCCTATGACAACTGGCTCGCGGCGGGTTCAAGCGCCTCGTGCACCTCGGTGCGGCATGATTCACAGGCTCTCGCGTGTCGGTCTACCGGTTGTGCCGCGCTCATGCAGGGCGAGGTTCGCCGTCGCACTGTGCAGCGCGTGGGCATGGCTCGCCGCGCCGCAGGCTCATGCCGTCTACGCGATCGCCCAATACGGCGAACCGAAATATCCGGCTGGTTTCAAACACTTCGACTACGTCAATCCGGACGCGCCGAAGGGCGGCACGCTAGTGCTGGCCAATCCGAGCCGGCTCACCAGCTTCGACAAATTCAATCCGTTCACGCTGCGCGGCAATACCGCGCCGGGCGTCAATCTGCTGTTCGAAAGCCTGACGACCGGCAGCAGCGACGAAGTGGCCTCCGCGTACGGCCTGCTTGCCGACGACATCAGCATCGCGCCCGACGGCCTTTCGACGACCTTCCACATCAACCCGCGCGCGCGCTTCTCGAACGGCGATTCGGTCACCGCCGCCGACGTCAAGTTTTCTCTCGACACCTTGAAGAGCCCGCAAGCCGCGCCGCAATTCGCGTCGATCTTCGGCGAGATCACGCGTGCGGTGGTGATCGATCCGCAAACGATCCGCTTCGAGTTTCGTCAACGCAATCGTGAGTTGCCTTTGCTGGCGGGCGGGATGCCGGTGTTTTCGCGCAAGTGGGGGATGAGACCGGACGGCAGCCGGATTGCGTTCGATCAACTGGCGTTTGAAAAACCGATCGGCAGCGGGCCCTATCTGATCGAGCAGTACGACAACGGCCGCACGATTACGTACCGGCGCGATCCGAATTATTGGGGTGCGGCGTTGCCGGTGCGCGTCGGCACGAACAACTTCGAGCGCATTGTCTACAAGCTGTATTCGGATAGCACGGCGCGGCTCGAGGCGTTCAAGGCGGGCGAGTACGACGCGCTGGTGGAGTACGTCGCGCGCAATTGGGTGCGGCGCGACGTCGGCAAGAAGTTCGACAGCGGCGAGCTGATCAAGCGCGAGTTTGCGCAACATAACGGCACCGGCATGCAAGGTTTCATGCTGAACACGCGGCGGCCGTTGTTCCAGGATGTGCGCGTACGCAAGGCGCTCGATCTCACGCTCGACTTTCAATGGCTGAACCGCCAGTTGTTCTTCAATCAGTACATGCGCATCGACAGCTTCTTTGCCAACACCGATTTGCAGGCGAAGGGGCTGCCTTCTCCGGGCGAGTTGGCTTTGCTTGAACCGTGGCGTTCGAAACTCGACCCGGCCGTGTTCGGCCCGCCGCCGAAACAGCCGGACACCGATCCGCCCGGTTCGCTGCGCGCCAATCTGCTGCAAGCGCGTGCGTTGCTGCAGCAGGCCGGCTGGACCTATCGCGACGGCGCGTTGCGTAACGCCAAAGGCGAGCCGTTCCGCTTCGAGATCCTCGACGATGCGGGTTCGTCCTCGTCAATGGAGCCGATCGTCGCGACCTTCATCCGCAATCTGCAGAAGCTTGGTATCACCGCGACGTTTCGCGTGTCCGATTTTGCGGTCTATCAGAAGCGTCTCGACGCTTTCGATTTCGACACGACCACAATCCGCATGCCGGACGTGCAGGTGCCCGGTTCGGAGCAGATCGACCGCTTCGGCAGCAAGGCCGCGGACACTACCGGCTCGGACAATATGGTCGGCCTGAAATCGCCGGCTGTGGATGCGATCCTGAATGCGCTCGTGCATGCGCAGACACGCGAGCAACTGGTCGACGCAACGCACGCGCTCGACCGTGTGCTGATGCATGGCTACTATGTAGTGCCGCACTGGTACAGCGCTACGCACCGGGTGGCGTTCAAACGCGGCCTTGCGTGGCCGCAGACGCTGCCCTTGTACTATTCAGCGGAAGGCTGGATCACGTCGACGTGGTGGTATGCGCAGCCATAGCCGCAGCCGCGCTGAAACGTCTATTCATTCACTGCCTTCGCACCGGAAACACCGCCCATGTGGAGCTACATCCTAAAACGCCTGCTGTTGATGATCCCGACCTTGCTCGGCGTGCTGACGCTGACTTTCGGCGTGATCCAGTTCGTGCCGGGTGGCCCGGTCGAGCAGATGCAGCACGAGCTGCGCAAGGGCGCGGAGGGCGGCTCGCCGTTCGGCCTGCGCGCGCATAACGGCGTCGACGCGCAGCAAGTCGCGCAACTGAAGGCGCTGTACGGTTTCGACAAACCGCCGCTCGAACGCTACGTCCTGATGCTCAAACGTTTCGCGACGTTCGACCTCGGGCAGAGCTATTTCCGCCATCAAAGCGTGTGGTCGTTGATCGTTTCCAAGCTGCCGGTGTCGATCAGCATCGGCTTATGGACCTTTTTTCTCACGTACCTGATATCGGTGCCGTTGGGCATCGCGAAAGCGGTGCGCAACGGTTCGCGCTTCGACGTCGCGACGAGTCTGGTGGTGCTGATCGGCTACGCGATTCCGGGCTTCGTGCTGGGCGTGCTGTTGCTCGTGCTGTTCGGCGGCGGCACCTTCCTGCAACTGTTCCCGTTGCGCAATCTCACTTCGGACAATTGGGCGCAGTTGAGCCTCGGCGGCAAGATCGTCGATTACCTGTGGCATATCACGTTGCCGATCACAGCCTCCGTGGTGGGCAGCTTCGCGGTCGTGACGATGCTCACGAAAAACGCTTTCCTCGACGAGATCCGCAAACAGTACGTGCTGACCGCGCGCGCGAAAGGCTTGTCCGAGAAACGCGTGCTGTGGAAGCACGTGTTTCGCAATGCGTTGCTGCCGCTGATCGTCGGTTTTCCGGCGGCGTTTATCGGCGCGTTCTTCACCGGCAGCCTGCTGATCGAGACGCTCTTTTCGCTCGACGGCCTCGGCTTGCTGTCATACGAATCGGTGGTGCGGCGCGACTATCCGGTCGTGCTCGGCACGCTGTATCTGTTCACGCTGATCGGTCTCGCGACCAAGCTGATTTCCGACCTTTGCTACGTGTGGGTCGATCCCCGCATCCAATTCGAACAACTGGAGCGCTGATGAATCGAGCCCGCCTTCCAGCCGACGTGGCGGCGCGCACCGAACCGGTTCGCGCATTCGTGTCGCCGTCGCCCGCGCGCCGCGTCTGGCAGCGCTTTCGCCAGCAGCGTCCTGGCTACTGGAGTCTGATCGTGTTCGTCGTCGCGTTCGCGGCGAGCCTTGCCGGTCCGCTGTGGTCGAACGACAAGCCGCTGGTGGTGCGCTACGACGGCCAACTGTATTTCCCGATGTTCAAGACCTACGCGGAGACCACTTTCGGCGGCGACTTCCCGGCGCCCGCCGACTATCTCGATCCGTATATCAAGCATCGTTTCGATGCGCCCGGCAACTTCGCGCTGTATCCGCCGAACCGCTACTACTACGACACGCTGAACTATTTCTCGAAGAAGCCAAACCCGGCGCCGCCATCGCGCGAGAATTGGCTTGGCACCGACGACCGCGGCCGCGATCTGTTCGCGCGCCTGCTGTACGGTTTTCGCGTGTCGGTCGAATTCGCGCTGGTGTTGACGCTGATCGGCACGTTGCTCGGGATTGCCGCGGGCGCCGTGCAGGGTTACTTCGGTGGACGTATCGATATCATCGGGCAGCGGCTGATCGAAATCTGGAGTGCGTTGCCGGAGCTTTACCTGCTGATCATTTTTTCGTCGATCTTCGAGCCGGGCTTCATCCTGCTGATCGTGCTGCTGTCGCTGTTCGGCTGGATCGGCTTGTCCGATTACGTGCGCGCGGAGTTTCTGCGCAATCGTCACCAGGACTATGTGCGCGCGGCGCGGGCGATGGGGCTGTCGAACTGGCAGATCATGTGGCGGCACGTACTGCCCAATAGTCTGACGCCGGTCATCACGTTTCTGCCGTTCCGCATGAGCGGCGCAATTCTCGCGCTCACCAGCCTTGATTTTCTAGGCTTGGGCGTCCCGTCGCCGACACCGAGCCTCGGTGAATTGCTGGCGCAAGGCAAAGCGAATCTCGACGCATGGTGGATCTCGTTGTCGACCTTCGGCGTGCTGGTCGCGATGCTGTTGCTGCTGACCTTCATGGGCGACGCGCTGCGCAACGCGCTCGACACCCGCATTTCCGATGCAATGCGCGCCGGAGGTAATCAGTGAGCGCCGGCATGGAGCAAAAAGCACAACAGGGCGTGAGCGTGCCGCTGCTGGAACTCGATCGTCTGCATGTGACGTTCGGCGACACCGTCGCGGTGAACGACGTCACGCTCGCGATCGAACGCGGCGAGCGGGTCGCGCTGGTCGGCGAATCGGGGTCGGGCAAGAGCGTGACCGCGCTGTCGATTTTGCGTCTGTTGAGCGATGCGCAGGTGAGCGGGGCGATCCGTTTCGACGGCGAAGATCTGCTCGCCAAAAGCGAGCGCGAAATGCGCGGCATGCGCGGCTCGGACATCGCGATGATCTTCCAGGAGCCGATGACGGCGCTCAATCCGCTCTACACGATCGGCGATCAGATTGCGGAGACCATCGTCGTGCACGACGGCGTAGCGGCCGGCGAGGCGCGCAAGCGCGCGGTGGCGCTGTTGGGGCGCACCGGCATCGCGGAGCCGGGCAAGCGCGTGAACAGCTATCCGCATCAGTTGTCGGGCGGCCAGCGGCAGCGCGCAATGATCGCGATGGCGCTCGCGTGCCGCCCACGCCTGCTGCTCGCCGACGAACCCACCACCGCGCTCGACGTGACGATCCGCGCGCAGATCGTCGACCTGCTGCTGGAATTGCAACGCGACGAAGCGGCAAAGCGCGGCATGGCTGTGCTGCTGATCACGCACGACCTGAACCTGGTGCGGCACTTCGCGCAGCGCATCGCGGTGATGGAGAAGGGCGTGCTGGTCGAAAGCGGGCCGGTCGAGCAGGTGTTCGAGTCGCCGCAGCATCCGTACACGCAGCGGCTGCTGGCGAGCCGGCCTGAACGCACGGTCGTGCCGGTGCTGCCGATATCGCCGGTGCTGCTCGAAGCGCGCGACGTCTCGGTCGATTTCAAGACGAAACTCCCGGGCTTGACCGGCTGGTTCCGTTCGGGGCGTTTCCGCGCGGTCGCGGATGCGAACGTATCGGTGCGCCAGGGCGAGACGCTGGGGATCGTCGGCGAATCGGGTTCGGGCAAATCGACCCTCGCGATGGCGCTGCTCGGTCTGCAACGCACCGCTCATGGCGAGATCGAGTTTCAGGGCAGGCCGCTCGGCAGCTATCGCGGCGCCGAACAGACTACCTTGCGTTCGAACATGCAGGTGGTCTTTCAGGATCCGTTCAGTTCGCTTTCGCCGCGCCAGACCATCGAGCGGATTGTCAGCGAAGGACTTGCGCTGCATCGGCCGCAGATGACCCAGGACGCGCGGCGCGACAAGGTGATTTCCGTGCTGCGCGAAGTCGGACTCGACCGCACGGTGCTGTACCGCTATCCGCATGAATTCTCCGGCGGCCAGCGTCAGCGGATCGCGATCGCGCGCGCTTTGGTGCTGGAGCCGCGCATCCTGATCCTCGACGAGCCGACCAGTGCGCTCGACGTTTCGATCCAGCAGCAGGTACTGAAATTGCTCGCCGGGTTGCAACACAAGTACAACCTCGGCTTCGTATTCATCAGCCACGATCTGGCTGTGATTGGGGCGATGGCGCACCGTGTGGCCGTTATGCAAAACGGTTCGATCGTTGAAAGCGGAGAGGTTGAGCAGATTTTTGCGACACCCTCCCACCCTTACACTCGAAAGCTGCTGAAAGCGGCGCTCGGCCATTGATTTTTCACCCCTTTCACCAATTGGGTGCGTGTCTCGATTGTATTTTTCTATTTGTTTTGACACACGAATACTTACTGGCTAGTATCGACCAAACTTTTTTCCGTAGCCCACTGATTTTTAGGCAAAAACTACCGACCAATGCAGCACAGAAATCTCACCCAGGCTTGTACGCGCGTCGTCGCCGGGATGTTCATTGGCGTCTTGATGGCAGCAGCTCCCGGCGCGTTCGCCGACGAAGTAAGCAGTTTTAATCAGAATGCCTCATATTCGACCTCCAGCGGGTCGAATTCGCTGTCCTTTCCGAATTCGCAATCGTCTGTTCCTGACAGCAGCGGCGGCGCCAAATCGTTCCTGTCCGGCATGGCCGGAAAAGCGGGCGACGTGGTGGTCGGCGCGCTGAACATGATCGGCGTTCGTTACCGTTGGGGCGGCAATACTCCGGATTCGGGGCTCGATTGCAGCGGCTTCGTCCGCTACGTGTTCCAGGACACGCTCGGTATGGCGCTGCCGCGCCGCGCCGAGGAAATGAGCCGCGTCGGCGAGAAGGTCCGCGTGAGCGACCTCAAGCCGGGCGATCTGGTGTTCTTCAACACGATGCGCCGCACGTTCTCGCACGTCGGCATCTACATCGGCGACAACAAGTTCGTGCACTCGCCTTCCACGGGCAGCACGATCCGCGTCGACGATATGGATAGCGGTTACTGGGAAAAGCGCTTCACGGGCGCACGCCGGGTCGAGACGTCCTATCAGGACGGCGAGGATCTGAAGAAGCGCGTGAACGCTACGATCGGCGGCAACAACTGATCTGGCGCGCGCCGGCAATATCGGCGCGACAAAAAAGCCTGCTTCGAATGAAGCAGGCTTTTTGCGTTTGCGCTCCTGGTGTTGCGCCCTTGGGTTCGTGCACGAGGGCTTGTGCTCCGGGGTTTGCGCTCTTCGATCTCCTGGTCGCGAGCGCCCCGCCTTTGGACGCCGCTGCGCCGGCTGGCATAGCCGGCGCTTGACCGAAGGCTTACACCGCTACGCGGCTCGCTGCCAGCTTGCGTTGCAACTCCGGCATCATCTTCGCCACCGCTTCCTCACCCGCCAGAATCGCCGCGTTACGTTGCGAAAAATCGCTGCCGCTCATGGCGGCGAGGTTCGGGCGGATCACGACGTCGGCGTACTTGTCGAGCTCATAGGCCTTGATGGTCTGGCCCATGATCGTGAAGGTCTGCAGCAGCACGTCGAACGAGCTGGCCGTCAGCCCGCTCTCGGGGCGCTGCGAGATGTCGACGGCGATCACGAAGTCCGCGCCCATCTTGCGCGCGAACGAGGCGGGCACCGGGCTCACCAGGCCGCCGTCGACATATTCATGACCGCCGATCTTCACCGGCTCGAAAATCGACGGCAAGCTGCACGATGCGCGCACGGCGATGCCGGTGTTGCCGCGCTGAAACAGGATCGGCTGACCGGTCTTCAGATCGGTCGCGACGACGCCGAGCGGCTTGACCATCTTCTCGATCGGACGGTTGTTGAGCGTCGTGTTCAGGTAGTTTTGCAGCGCGACGCCTTGCAGAAAACCGCGTGTGCGAAACGGCATCGCCCAGTCGCTGATCGACGCTTCGTCCATGGTGAGCGCGAGCTTGTTCAGCGCAAAGCCGTTCATGCCCGACGCGTACAGCGCACCGACCACCGAGCCGGCGCTGGTGCCGGCCACCAGATCGACCTGGATGTTGCGCGCCTCGAGCGCCTTGATGACGCCGATGTGGGCGAAGCCGCGCGCGGCGCCGCCGCCAAGAGCGAGGCCGACGCGGATCGGCCGTTGCGGCTTGTCGAGCGGCGGCGTGTTTGCCGCAGGCGCGGCGGCGACCGGCGCGATATCGGTTTTGCCGCCCGTCGTGGTGCAGGCGGCGAGCACCGCGGAGGCGGCGGCCAGCGAGAAATTGCGGCGGGCGAGGCGAGGGGATGACGGTTTCAACGAGTTCTCCAGCAACGGCACGGGCGACGCAATCGGCGTAACTGTGTGCCGCGATCAGGCGGATAGTCAAACGGACGGGATCGCCGGCGGCGATCGCAATTCGTAGCGCGCGCGGCGGCTCTGGCGGTTCTATGCCGACCCGCGGCGCGCGCACATCATAAATCAAAGCTTCAGGCGCGCGGCGAGCCCGCAATGAAACGTTGCAGAGGAAGCCTTCGGGCGCCGCGACGCGCGTATCGTGCGCCGCAATGGGCCGTTTGGACGAGGGCGGCTAACAAGGCTTCGGAAGGTATAATTCGGCTCTCGCATTTTTCCTTCGTGTCCGTGCACGGCGCTGTCTGCCGCATGGACGCGGTTCGCTGCCGCGCTTTTCTGGCGAGCTTTGCCTGGCGCCGGCGCCCGTCTTCCGAGTAACCGCTTATGACCACCTCCGTTCGCACCCGCTTCGCACCGAGTCCCACCGGTTTCATCCACCTGGGCAACATCCGCTCCGCGCTCTATCCGTGGGCGTTCGCGCGCAAGATGAAAGGGAGCTTCGTGCTGCGGATCGAGGACACCGACGTCGAGCGTTCCACTAACGAGGCTGTCGATGCCATTCTCGAAGGCATGGCGTGGCTCG
The DNA here is from genome assembly GCF_058781505.1 of Paraburkholderia sp. FW306-2-2C-D06C. Lineage (NCBI taxonomy): Bacteria > Pseudomonadati > Pseudomonadota > Betaproteobacteria > Burkholderiales > Burkholderiaceae > Paraburkholderia > Paraburkholderia sp. FW306-2-2C-D06C. Next base: position 27,895 of record NZ_JBYSWU010000074.1, read on the forward strand.
GCCTCGACTTCGACGAAGGCCCGTTCTACCAGATGCAGCGCATGGACCGTTATCGCGAAGTGCTCGAGCAGATGCAGGACGCCGGGCTCGTGTACCCGTGCTACATGTCGACAGAAGAACTGGATGCGCTGCGTGAACGTCAACGTGAGGCCGGCGAAAAGCCGCGCTACGACGGCACGTGGCGCCCGGAGCCCGGCAAGACGCTGCCGCCGGTGCCGGCAGGCGTGCAGCCCGTGCTGCGCTTCCGCAATCCGCTCACCGGCGTGGTGGCGTGGGACGACGCGGTGAAGGGCCGCATCGAGATCTCGAACGAAGAACTCGACGACCTCGTGATCGCGCGCCCGGACGGCACGCCCACCTATAACTTCTGCGTGGTGGTGGACGATCTCGATATGCGTATCACGCACGTGATTCGCGGCGACGACCACGTGAACAACACGCCGCGTCAGATCAACATCTTGCGCGCGCTCGGCGGCGAACCGCCGGTGTATGCGCACTTGCCGACCGTGCTGAACGAGCAGGGCGAAAAGATGAGCAAGCGTCACGGCGCGATGAGCGTGGTGGGCTATCGCGACGCCGGCTATTTGCCGGAAGCTGTGGTCAACTATCTGGCGCGTCTGGGCTGGTCGCATGGCGATGCGGAAATCTTCACGCGTGAGCAGTTCGTCGAATGGTTCGACCTGGAGCATCTCGGCAAGTCGCCGGCGCAGTACGACCACGACAAGCTGAACTGGCTCAACGCGCACTACATCAAGGAGGCCGACAACGCACGCCTCGCGGACCTCGCGCGGCCGTTCTTCGCCGAATTGGGTATCGACGAGGCCGCCATCGCGCAAGGCGCCGATCTGACCTCGGTCGTGGGCCTGCTGAAGGACCGCGCGTCGACGGTGAAGGAAATCGCCGGGAACGCCGCGATGTTCTATCGCACGCCGGCACCCGAAGCGGATGCACTGGCGCAGCACATCACCGAGGCAGTGCGTCCGGCGCTGGTCGATCTGGCTGCGGCGCTGAAGACCGTGGAGTGGACCAGGGAAGCGATCGCCGCCGCGTTGAAGGCCACGCTCGGCGCACACAAGCTGAAGATGCCGCAACTGGCGATGCCGGTGCGTCTGCTGGTGGCGGGCACGACGCACACGCCGTCGATCGACAGCGTGTTGATGCTGTTCGGTCGCGATGTCGTTGTTGGGCGTATCGAAAAAGCGCTGGCCTGAGCGCGTGCGCGCGTGCAATGAGAGGGTTTGCATGCGACTTGCGAAAAAGTCGCATGCAATTGCTCAAAGGGTATTTACAAAGCGCAAATTGGCCTCTAAAATTTCGTTTCTGTTCTGCAAGGGGGGTATAGCTCAGCTGGGAGAGCGCTTGCATGGCATGCAAGAGGTCAGCGGTTCGATCCCGCTTACCTCCACCATCAGAGCAGAGTGAAGTGGTTCTGAAGTCTGGAGCTTGTAGGAAAAAAGACTTCACAAACAGCTGTAACGTAGTTAAAATAGCGGTCTTCGCAGTTGACGAAACGAAATAACTGACAAGTTAGCGTAAGTTGGCAGCGAGTTAAAGTCAGATAGACAGATCTGGAAAGATTATGTCCCCTTCGTCTAGAGGCCTAGGACATCACCCTTTCACGGTGAGTACAGGGGTTCGAATCCCCTAGGGGACGCCA
>NZ_JBYSWU010000075.1:0-25777 GCF_058781505.1 Paraburkholderia sp. FW306-2-2C-D06C
AAGGCCGTCACCGATCCCGAAACACGCAAGCGCTTCCGTCATTTCGTCAACAGCGAGCAGGCCGACAGTAACGTCACTTTCGTCGAGGAACGCGGCCAGATCCGGCCCGCGACGCCGGCCGAGCGGCAAGCGAAGCTGGCCGCGATTCCTGTGGTTGTCGAGACCGTTTGATTTTTTTGCGCCATTCACCGAGGACTTCCGCCATGAACAACGATCGACTTCCGCAATCCTGGATGCCCGTGTGTGCGCTCGACGACATCGTTCCCAACACGGGCGTCTGCGCGCTCGTCAATGGCGAACAGGTGGCGGTATTTCACGTGAGCGAAGGCGGCACGAACAACCGCGTGTTCGCGATCGACAACTTCGATCCGGGTTCGCAGGCGGCGGTGCTCTCGCGCGGGCTGATCGGCAGTCTTGGTGAGCGCATCGTGGTGGCCTCGCCGATCTACAAGCATCATTTCGATCTGCGCACCGGCGAGTGCCTTGAGACACCGGCGTATTCAGTCAGCGCGTTCGCCGCGCGGGTTGAAAACGGCCAGGTGTGGGTCGCGGTCTGAGCCGCTGATTTTTCCATCTTCTTCGAACGGCTTCACGCGACATGGCGAGCAATAGCGTAAAAACCGTGTGTCCTTACTGCGGCGTTGGCTGCGGCATGGTGCTGCACGTCGAGGACGGCCAGGTCGTCAAGATTTCCGGCGACAAGGAGCATCCGGCCAACTTCGGACGGCTGTGCACGAAGGGCCAGTCGGCGCACGTCGCGTTGCGCAAGTCGGGACGGCTGGAAGGCGCGTTCGTGCGCCACGCACGCGATCAGGACCCGGCGCCGCTGCCGATGGCGCAGGCGATCAGCAACACGGCGTCGCGCTTGCGCGGCCTGCTCGACGAATACGGGCCGGACGCGCTGTCGTTCTATGTGTCAGGGCAAATGTCGATCGAGGCGCAGTACCTCGTCAACAAGCTCGCAAAGGGTTTTGTCGGCACCAGCAACATCGAATCGAATTCGCGGCTGTGCATGGCGAGCGCGGGCAGCGGCTACAAGCTCTCGCTTGGCGCGGATGGCCCGCCTGGATCGTACGACGATATCGACCACGCCGATCTGTTCTTCGTGATCGGCGCGAATATGGCCGACTGTCACCCGATTCTGTTCCTGCGGATGATGGATCGTGTGAAGGCGGGCGCGAAACTGATCGTCGTCGATCCGCGCCGCAACACCACCGCCGACAAGGCCGATCTGTTCATGCAGATCAAACCGGGCACCGACCTCGCGTTGCTCAACGGCCTGCTGCATCTGCTGCATCGGAACGGTCATACGGATGCCGAATTTATCGCCGAAGCCACCGAAGGCTGGGACGAGATGCCCGCGTTTCTCGCCGGCTACACGCCGGCCAGCGTCGCGGAGATCACGGGTCTGGCCGAAGCGGACATCCGTCAAGCGGCGGCCATGATCGGTGAAGCGCCCGAGTGGATGAGCTGCTGGACCATGGGCCTCAATCAGAGCACGCACGGCACGTGGCACACGAACGCGATCTGCAATCTGCATCTGGCCACGGGCAAGATCTGCCGCCGCGGCAGCGGACCGTTTTCGCTGACGGGCCAGCCGAATGCGATGGGCGGCCGCGAAATGGGCTACATGGGACCGGGTTTGCCGGGCCAGCGTTCGGTGCTGGTGGAAGAAGACCGTGCGTTTATCGAAGACCTGTGGGGCATTTCGAAAGGCACGCTGAAGCCCGAGGCCGGCAACGGCACGATCGACATGTTCGCGCGCATGGCCGCGGGCGAGATCAAGGCATGCTGGATCATCTGCACTAATCCGGTGGCGAGCGTCGCCAACCGCCAAAACGCGATCGCCGGATTGCAGGCGGCGGAACTGGTGATCGCCCAGGACGCCTTCCTCGACACCGAGACCAACCGTTACGCCGACGTGCTGTTGCCCGGCGCGCTGTGGGCCGAAGCCGAAGGCGTGATGATCAACTCCGAGCGCAACCTGACGCTGATGCAAAAGGGCATCGAGCCGCCGGGCGCCGCGTTGCCGGACTGGCAGATCATCGCGCGCATCGCTTGCGAAATGGGTTTCGCCGATGCGTTCAGCTACACGAGCGCCGAAGAAGTTTTCGCGGAAATCACCCGTGTGTCGAATCCGAAAACCGGCTACGACTTGCGCGGCGCGAGCCACCGCCGTCTGAAGGAAACGCCGCTGCAATGGCCGCTTGCATCAGAGGATTCTGCCGGGCGCAATCCGGTTCGCTATATCAACGACGGCATCAGCCAAACGCTGAAGGCGTTGCCCGACGGCAGCCGTCCGCGGCTCGTATTTCCGACCGCAAGCGGCAAGGCTGTGTTTTTCGCGCGCGCTTACGCGGCGCCGGCCGAATTACCCGATGCGGAATTTCCGATCGTGTTGAACACCGGGCGCGTGCAGCATCAATGGCACACGATGACCAAGACCGGCAAGGTCGCGATGCTCAACAAGCTGAACCCGGGACCGTTCGTCGAGATTCATCCCGAAGACGCCACCGCGCTCGGCATCAAGCCCAAAGACCCGGTCGAGATTCGCTCGCGACGCGGCCGTGCGGTGTTGCCGGCGGTCGTCACCGAACGGGTGAGCGCAGGCAGCTGCTTCGCGCCGATGCACTGGAACGACGTATTCGGCGACGACCTGTGCATCAACGCCGTGACGAGCGATGCAATCGATCCGGTCTCGCAGCAGCCCGAACTCAAGTTCTGCGCGGTCGCGCTGAGCCCGGTTGCGCTCGACACCATCGCGCCGACCCCATTCGACACCCATGACGAAACGCTCGCCGATGCTGCCGGCGCATCGGCAAGCGCAGCGCCGGCGAGCGCCGAGGAACTGGACATGCCCCGTATCGATGCACTCAGCAGTCTGTTGCAGCTTCCACAGACACCGCCGCCTTCGTTCAACGAGACCGAGCGTGCGTATCTGGCTGGTTTTATCAGCGGCCTGCGCTCGGCTGAAGCACGGGGTATCGGCAGCGTGCCGGTCCTGCCGCACGGCGCACCGGTCGATGCGGCGACGCGCCTCTACGTGGACGGTTTGCTCGGCGGTCTCTATAGCCGCAGCGGAGCGGGCGACGCGGCGCCTTCGTCCGCCGTACGCATCGTGCGTGCGCGGCCCAAAGTGACCTTGCTGTGGGCCTCGCAAACCGGCAATACCGAATCGCTCACCGAGCGTTACGCCACGCGTCTGATGGAGTCGGGCTTCGAGATCCGCACGTCATGCATGGCGGACTATCCGGCCTCGGCGCTCGCCAAAGCGCAATACGTGCTGCTGATGACGAGCACTTTCGGCGACGGCGATCCGCCGGATAACGCGCAAAGCTTCTGGACCCAACTGGCGAGCGAAGCCGCGCCTCGCCTCGACGGCGTGCGCTACGCCGTGCTCGCGCTCGGCGACCGCAACTACGACCAGTTCTGCGGCCACGGCCGCCACCTGGATGAACGCCTCACGGCCCAGGGCGCGCTGCGTCTGCTCGATCGCACCGACTGCGATAGCGAGTACCAGGAGATCGCCGACGCGTGGCTCGAACGGATCATCGTCCGCATCAAGGAAGAAGATGCCGCGCTGCATGCGGTGCCGCGCGACGGCATGGTCAACGCCGTGGTGCCGGGCCTCATGCCGACCAAAACGCGTCCGGCCGCATCGCGGCTGGTGAAGAACCTGCAATTGAACAAGCAGGGCACCGCCAAGGACACGCGCTACTTCTCGCTGAGCACCGGCGACTCGGGCCTCGAATACGAAGCCGGCGATGCGTTGGGCGTATGGCCGAGCAATTGCTCCGAACTGGTGGACGAATTGATCGACCTGAGCGGCCTGAGCGCGGACGCCGCCGTGAACGTCTCCGGCGCGGGCGAAATGCGCCTCGCCGACGCGCTCGGCAAGCACTACGAAATCGCCCGTCCGAACCCGGACGCGCTCGCGTTCATCGCGTCGCGCAGCCGCAACGGCGCGTTGCGCGATCTGCTGACGCCTGAGCGCAAAGCCGACCTCAAACAATGGCTATGGGGACAGCAGCTCGCCGACGTGCTGCATGAATTTCCGGTGGACCTGACGGCCGCCGAATTGACCGGCATGCTCAAGCGTTTGCAGCCGCGTCTCTATTCGATCGCATCGAGCCCGAAGGCGCATCCGGGTGAAGTCCATCTGACTGTTTCCGCGGTGCGCTATAGCAATGGCCGGCGCAATCGCAAGGGCGTCTCGTCGACGTTTCTCGCAGACCGCGCCGGCGAGGTGAACGTACCGGTGTTCGTGCAGAAGTCCGCGCACTTTCGTCCTCCTCACGCTTCTGACACGCCGATGATCATGGTCGGCCCCGGCACCGGCGTTGCACCGTTCCGCAGCTTTCTGCACGAGCGGCGTGCGCGTGGCGACAAGGGGCGCAACTGGCTGTTCTTCGGCGAGCAGCATGCGGCCACCGATTTCTACTATCGCGACGAACTCGAAGCGCTGCGCGACAGCGGTGTGCTGACCCGGCTGGATGTCGCGTTCTCGCGCGATCAGGCGGAAAAGATCTACGTGCAGGACCGCATGCGCGAGCAGGGTGCGCAACTGTGGGCATGGCTCGAAGACGGTGCACATTTCTACGTCTGCGGCGACGCCAACCGGATGGCCAGGGATGTCGACGCGGCGCTAAAGGAGGTGGTCGCCCGGCACGGCGGCATGAGCGATGACAAGGCGCTCGAGTACGTGAGCCGCCTCGCGCAGGAAAAGCGCTACGCGCGCGACGTTTATTGATTATTCGGCGCACCGAAAAAGGCACCGAAAAAGCCGCGGTTTCAGGTTTCACAGAGTAGGCAGGAAAGTTTCAAAAGACGGTTCCGGATGGCATGGACGTTGCATGACCACACCGGATTTCAACATCGCGACCATTCCGGTGCGCAGCGTGGCCGGTAAGCGAACAATCAGTACATTTGAGGATGTCTAATGAAAAACGTGATGAGCTCCCTTAAAAGCGGGGACTGGCGCGCGCTAGTGGCGTGTTTCCTCTATTTCGACACGGGCTTCACCGTCTGGGTGCTGTACGGACCGCTCGCGCCGTTCATCAGCAAGAGCATTGCGATGACGCCGGCGCAGCAGGGTTTGCTGGTCGCGGTGCCGGTGCTGTCGGCGGCGATTCTGCGCGTGACGCTCGGCAATCTGTATCAATCGGCGCATGGCAAGCGGATCGCGCTGATGGGCGTGTTGTTGTCTGCCTTGCCGACGATCGTGCTGCCGCTGTTGCCGTTCCCGCCGTCGTACACGCTGCTGCTGGTGCTCGGCGTGTTTCTCGGCGTGGGCGGTGCGAGCTTCTCGGTGGCGCTGCCGATGGCAGGCAGCAACTATCCGCCGAAAGTGCAGGGGCTGGTGCTGGGTCTGGCCGCGGCCGGCAACATCGGCGCGGTGCTGGACGGCTTCCTGTTCCCGCAGCTGGCAACCCATTTTGGCTGGCAGGTGGCGACCGGCGGCGCACTGCCGTTGCTCGCGATTGCGGCTATCACGCTGTACTTCTGGGCCAACGACTCCGGTTTGAAATCGGGCAGCGTGCTGCGCGCGTTCGGCAGTTTCGCGGTGACGCTTGCTGGTCTGATCGTGCTCGTGATGCTGATCGAAGCAGGCATGTTCGGCTCCGGCAAGAGCGGCGTACTGCTGTTGCCGGTGATCGGCGCGCTGCTGGCGATCGCGGTGCTGCCGCAGCGTTATCGTTCGGTGCTGGCCGAGCGTGACACGTGGGTCATCATGCTGGTGTACAGCATTACGTTTGGCGGCTTTGTCGGCATGTCGTCGTACGTGGCGCTGCTGCTGACCAACCTGTATCAGCTGTCGAAGATCGATGCAGGTCTGTTCATGGCGCTGCTTGCAGCGACCGGCGCGATCGTGCGGCCGCTCGGCGGGCTGATCGCCGACAAGGTGTCCGGCGTGCGCGCGCTAACGTTCCTGCTCGCCGTCATTTCGCTGGCCGACTTCGTGTTTGCCGCCGCCATGCCGTCGCTTACCGGCGGGATCGCGCTGCTGTTGTTGCTGTACGTGGCGTTCGGTCTGGGCAATGGCGCGACGTTCCAACTGGTGCCGCATCGCTGGGCGGGGCGCACCGGGCTGATGTCGGGCATCGTGGGCGCGGCGGGCGGCATCGGCGGGTTCTATCTGCCGGTCGTGATGGGCATCGCGAAGGAAAGCACGGGCAGCTATCAGATGGGCTTTGCGACCTTCGGCGCGCTGGCCGCTTGTGCGTTCCTTGCGATCGTGGCGTTGCGCCGTCCGTGGATGGCGTGGTCGATGCAGACCAGCGCGATTCACGTGCACGCAACGGAGTAAGGCAAACCTCGATATCCGCGCTGTGCGACTGCTTTCACAGGTCGCCCGGCGCGCGACCGGGGGCTAATCGAATCATAAGAACAAACATGAGCATCACGAGAGAACCGGTTCAAGTGCCGTCGTCCGAAGCGGACGTCTCCAGCGAGGTATTGAGCTCGTTGATCAACACGGCCGGGCGTCAACGCATGCTTTCCCAGCGTATCGTGCTGAAGGCGATGCTGGCGTTCCAGCAGTTCGACGGCGCGCTCGCCGTTGCACGCGATACGTTGCGCACGTTCGCGGACAGCCACGAGATGCTCGTAGAAGGCCGCGACGGTTTGCCCGGACTTTTTTCGCCGGCGATCCGCGACGCTTTTCACGGCAGAGACAATGTCGCGAAGAAGATCGCGGACTTTATCGCGCTGGCGTCAATGGCGCTCGAGGCGATCGAGCGCTCGTCACCGCGCGCGGATGAGGCGTTGAGGGCGTTAATCGAAACGGTCGATCCGTTGCTGACACATCTGCATGGCGTGACTGCCGTGTATGAACAGGAAAGCCGGCGGATTGCGCGGGCGCAGAAAAAAGGCCAGCAGGATCTGATCGACCGGATCAAGGCGATTGCGAAGGAAGCGCATATCGTGTCGTTCAACGGTCAGATCGTGGCGAGCCGCGCGAATGTGACCGGCCGCGAGTTCGCGGTGGTGGCCGGTGTGATGACCTCCATCACGCGTGAACTGGAAGCCGTGGTGGGTGCGTTCGTCACGAAGACTTCGGGGGGGTGAAGCCGTAGTGCGGCATTGTTGACTGCGTGATTGGCTATTTTGCCCTACGTTCCGGTCCGGGTGCGAGGTCGCGATTTCGCTGCCGGTGAGACGGGAGTCGCGACCGGAATGGGCTCGAACAGCGCTACGAGGTCATCGGCCGAGAACTTGACGGCGCCGGCGGTATCCTCGGACAGGATGCTGTCTGCCAGCAGGGCCTTTTTTTCCTGCAGGGCGACGATCTTTTCCTCGATACTGCCGGCGGCGATCAGCTTGTAGACGAACACCGGTTTGTCCTGACCGAGACGATGCGCGCGGTCGGCGGCCTGATTTTCCGCGGCGGGGTTCCACCACGGATCGTAGTGGATCACGGTGTCGGCCGCGGTCAGGTTCAGACCGACGCCGCCGGCCTTCAGGCTGATCAGGAAGAGGGGCACTTCGCCCTGCTGGAAGCGCTGCACGGGCGTCACGCGATCGGTAGTGTCACCGGTGAGGATGACGTACGGGATGGCGGCCTTCTCCAGTGCGTCGGCGATCAGCGCCAGCATGCCGGTGAACTGCGAGAACAGCAGCACGCGGCGGCCTTCATCGATCAGTTCCGGCAGCATGGCGAGCAGCAGGTCGAGTTTGGCTGATTCCTTGACGCGGGAGGCTTTCTCCAGTTTGACAAGGCGTGGATCACAACAGACCTGCCGCAGCTTGAGCAACGCTTCGAGCACGATGATGTGACTGCGCGCGAGTCCTTGGGCGGTGACGGCGGCCCGGACTTTTTCGTGCATCGCAGCGCGCACCGTTTCGTACAGGTCGCGCTGCGCGCCTTCGAGGTCGACGGTGCGTACGATCGTGGTCTTCGGCGGGAGTTCTTTCGCGACCTCGTCCTTGCGCCGGCGCAGCATGAAGGGGCGGATGCGGCGCGCGAGCAGATCACGCCGCACGGTGTCGCCGCCTTTCTCGATCGGGGTGCGCCAGCGCTTCGTAAAATCTTTCTGACTGCCGAGGAATCCCGGCAGCAGGAAATCGAATTGCGACCACAACTCGCCGAGGTGATTCTCGAGCGGCGTGCCGGTGAGACACAGGCGATGTCGCGCGCGCAGTTCGCGGATGGTCGCCGCCGCTTTGGTGGTGGCGTTCTTGACGTACTGCGCCTCGTCGAGGATCAGCAGGTGATAGTCATGCTGTGCAAGGACTTCCTGGTCGCGCCACAGCAACGCGTAAGTCGTCAGGATGAGATCGTGGTCCCCGATCTGGTCGAAGCGGTCCCTGCGTTCAGGTCCATTCAGATCCAGCACCTTCAGGTCGGGCGCGAAGCGCTGCGCTTCCTCGCGCCAGTTGTGCACCAGCGTGGTTGGCACGACGATCAGCGCGGGCCGGTCAAGGCGGCCGGCTTCCTTCTCCGCCAGCACATGGGCGAGCGTCTGCACGGTTTTACCGAGTCCCATGTCGTCGGCCAGCACACCCGAGAGGTTGTGTTCGCGCAGGAACTGCATCCAGCTCAGCCCCTGATGCTGGTACACACGTAGCTCGGCCTGCAATCCATCTGGCACACGCGCCTCGGTCAAACCGGGGGCAGCCTGCAGGCGTTGCGCCAGTTGGCGGATCGACGTGTCGCCATGGAATTGCCAGCGGCCCGTATTGTTCAACGCATCGAGCCGGCCCGCGTCCAGTTCTGAAATACGCAGGGAGCCGTCGCCGACCGTATCGAACAGGTCAACCAGCACACGTACGACCGGCTTGAGCCGACCGGCGCGCAGACGCAGGCGTTCACCCCGGTCAGTCTTGAGTTCGATCGGTTCGTCATCACGAATAGTTTCGAGTGCGCCAGCAAGCCAGCGCCGGTCGCGCCGGAACAGCTCGGCCAGCAACGGCTCGAGGCGCACCGTGCGATTGTCGACCGTGATGCCCATCTCGACATTGAACCAGCCGTCGCCCGCCTGATGTAACGTGCCGTCGATCGCAGCGATCTCGATCACGTTGAAACGAAACGCATCGGCCATGACCACGTGCCAGCCCTTTTGACGAAGGGAGGGCAACGTCCCCTGCATGAAATCAGGCCAGCCATCAGCGTTTTTCAGACCCAGCATGGCAGCCGGGAACGGAAGCGGGCCAGATGCACGATTCGCTGGAATCCTGACGAGCCCGGCCCGGCTCATCTCGCCCAGTCGCAGTCTTTCTGTTTCGGCGTTGCGCCTGAGCTGGACGACTTCTCCACGCGCGGTTCTGTGCAACGTCGCGCCGTCATTCGCATCAAGTCTGACTCCGTCATAGTCGAAGCTGACGGTCGCGAAATCCAGCACGCCTGTCTGCAATCGTGGTGCCCAGCCGGACGTATAGGTGGGCAGCGTGTTGAGCGACAGCACCGGCACGGGTTCGGTATCGATCACGCGGACTGCGGACGCATCGTGCGCGGGCGGCAACGGTAGCTCCGGCGCGATCTCGCGCAGCACGGCGCCGACCAGCGGTGCCTCAGCGAGCGAAATGGGCGGCATCGACAGGTAATCGGCGAGATCCAGCGTTGACCACGGCAATTCCACCGCCCCGGCTTCTCCCGAATCTGCATCGACGTACCAGAGTGGTTCGGTAGCAAACACCATCGTGGCGGGCGGATCAGTCCGCAGGACGGGCCGCAGACGCTCATCGGGCTGCGGCTCCCACTCGACCTGCCCGCGACGCGCTGGCCCGGGGCGCAACGCGGCAGGCGTGATGTTCGCGACGGGCGCGGCAAAAGCGCGACCGGTATCGACCAGCTTTTGCAGGACCGCAGCACCCGTCCCGCCGCGCAGTACAAAACGCCCGTAATCCTCGCTAGTACGGCCGAGCCACAGTCCGCGCAGGATCGCCAGATCCTCCTCGGCCACAAATTTCGGCGGCTTGACGAGCGCGGCCTCCACATTGCTCCACGAGTCGTCGATGGCCCGGATTGCGCCGTCGATACTCCGGCGCGCCTTGTAGAGCTGGACTTCGGGGTGCCGGTGATACGTCCATGAAAGCACGTAGGCGAGCGCATGTGTGGATCTGGCATCGGTTGATTTTTTGCCGGCGGGGCGAGCGGCCGTGCGCCGCGTGCGGAAACCTTCGAGCCAGCTGACCAGTTCGGGGCGCACACCGGGTTGCGGCTCCGGCATGTTTTCGAGGTTTGCGACGAGCAGCGCGGCCACGTGTTTGCAGTCGACGCCGACCGGACACGTACATTCGCCTTCAACCCACATGTCGCGCTGATCGTCGATATCGTGAAAATACGCCCTCACGTCATACGGACGGGTCCGCGTGCCTTGCACCTGGCCACTCAGGGTGTCGGCGCTTCGCCAGCGCACCTCGGAGACAGCGTGGGCGTACTCACGTGCTTTGGCTACCGTATGGGAACCTAACCAATCCGTGATTTGCTTGCGATTGTAGAAGACGGACATTGCTGATGGATTCGGGTTGACGACGCGAGGGGCATTTTACGCGGGGCGGTTGCCGGACGGCACATTGGTTTCCTGCGCGGACGGCACGTGAGTTGTCTGTGCATGGCGGCGATCATCCTCGGCATGCAGATAGATGCCGGTCGTCTCGATCGATGCATGCCGCAGGTTTCTCTGGATGAAGCGCAGATCGGTGCCGGCATCGGCCTGATGCGACGCCGCACTATGGCGCAGCCAGTGGGTCGACGCGGGATGAAGTGTTGCTGCGCCGACCGGATCGCTGGGCTCGAGCGCATCAGCCGCGCGTCGGAATATTCATTGGCAATTTTTCCGGGGCCTTGCCAGCCGACACGCGCTATATGCAGTGACCTGCAATCGACGCAATTTCTGCCCAGCATTAACTGCAACTGACGGTGGGCGCGAACCCGGATTATCTGTAACTGAGCCTGCATTCAACCGCTCCGACCTGCATTCCATGATCGCGGGCGGCCGTACCGGGCGAGCGAGATGAGGTGCGCGAGATCGTGGGCGCGGCCTATATCTACGCTGCGCCCACGCGCCGAGTTGAAGCGACAAATCGAGCGCGAGATCGCAGCCGGGGTGTTTTGCTTATTTGTATTCGTCAATCTCGATGACGCCACCGAGGGATTCCATCATCGACCGTATGTCGTCCGGCACATCAGGCACGCGGTCGCCGGTCTCATTGTCCCAGTAACAGAAGAAACGCATCTCTGCGCCGGCGCGCTCAACCAATTCACGGAGATCCGATCGAGGAAGCGCAAGATGCTCGACCAGGTATCGCAGATGTGGCTCAAGCAGGTCACTGCGAACGGCCGATTTGCTTCGCACACCCCATACACCTGTCTGTCTTGCCAAAATCCGACCTTGGCCGGTAGGGTCGACGATTGGGTCCCCCTTGGTGATTGCTACGTCCGGTGCAACATTGAAATATCTCGTCCAGAAATCCGGCGACACAAGATCGCCGGATACTGTGAAGGACGCGTGCGCAAGCTGATGAGAATTCATATCGGCTCTGTCGTTAATAGTTGTGCATGTTATCTATTAGCTTTCCATTGAAATGGACGTCTCCGTTGTCATGCCAGATAACGTTGTCGTCCCCTCGTAGCTTATTTTCAAACTTCATCGCATGAGTCATGTCGCCGAAAGTGTCGCGATCATACCCAAGCATCTTGGCTGCGTAGTTGGGATTGTTCGTTGACGCCGCCAATTTTTCTACGTCGCCGCGTACGGCATCCGGCGTGTACTCGAACGGCTGCGCATCGCCCAGCAGCGTCGAGACGTCCGTTGTATCGGGCACGCTGGCCACTGACGCAGACAACGCCTTGCGCGCGGCTTCGGACTCATCCAGACGCTGCACCGTCGCGTTGTACCAATCGATGTAGTCCCACGCTGCCTCGGCCGACAATCCCATCTTTTCCATCACCTGCTCGTGAAACGTCTTTTTGCGAGCGGGCGCGCTGACTCCGACGCTACCACCGCTGCAGCGCGGCTCTTCCGGAATGACAACGATGCTGCAGCCGTGCACCATGTCGTGCAGCGTCTGCACGACATCGAGGTCAGAGCCAGACTTCGCCAGACGGTCGTGCCAGTGGAAGTTTTCACCAAGGAACTGACGCACGCGTTGCACCAGCCCGGCATCTTTCGCCCACACATCGGCATAGGCCGACGCCGTGAATTTCTTTCCCGCGTCAGCCGCCTTGCGCCGTTCGTCGTCGAGCTTGAAGGTCATGTATCGTTCGTCGCTGCGATACAGCATGTAGCGGTGCCACGAGTCTGTTTTCAATTCTGTCGCCATTCACTGTCCGTCCAGAAAACGATCGTTTGATGGATGCCGGTCAACTGAGAACCCGATATCACGGGGAGCATTGCAAAATGCATCCAGCAACAGCTTTAATCACCAACGGCGGCGAGTTTGCCGATCGCCTGGGTTTCGCCGTGGTCGTGACCGGCATCAAGACCACCGGCGTCTTTCGTTGCGATTCGCCGCGCGTGATCGACCTGGCTGCTCGCCACGCTTTTCGAGTAGGCAAAGCATGAGCATAATTGAATTTCGCCGACTGGCAGCGAAGATCGATCAGCACATGCAACAGCTTTCTACCCAAGACGTCAGCGATGCACCTGCCATCATCAATTGTATGATGGGATACGTGCCCGATTTGCACAGGATCTGAGTCGGAACATCCGACGATCAACTCATTGCACTGTCCAACGAATTCCCCGGGTTTTACCGCTACGCCGTCATCATGGAAGAGGCGTTCGAAGCTGAACGCAACAAGGCATCGCGGCCCTATGACGGCATGGCGCAGCTTCCCGAACAGCACAAGCAACTGGCGACTCAATTGCTGACAACGGCGGCAACACTTGAGCGCGGCTATCAGGCGTTTCCTGGAAGCGGCAACCTGCAAGCCTTTCAGCCTCAAGTCGACGAGATGGACAAGCTGCATCGGCAATGGCTTTCCGATCTGGAAAGCTTCAAAAGCGCTCTACGTGCGCTGGGCGCCGAACCCAGAGCATTGGAGTATGTGAATGAAGCGTTCGGACGCCTTGCCGAGCGTATCGAGAAACTTGCAGGTTGAAGATAGAGTTGGGGGGACGGAATTTTCTGGGGTTCCGGCTTAGAACCCAATTCGCTGCCCACTGTGACGTCGTCATGCAGCGAGCGCGAGCCGCCGCGCGACGCGTCTTCGCGCTTGACGGCGAACAGATGCGTTTCACGCTGATCCGGATCGCCGCACAGTGAATATTGGCGCGTGACGCCCGAGGGTCCGGTCACGTCGATATGCGCGCCGGGCTCGTACTGGTCGAAGGGGTTGCCGTCCAGACGCGGCATCGCGCTCGGATCGCGCATGCAGATCAGCGGCTGACGCGTTGCCCAGCTGTCGGTCAGTTGGCAGACGGAAAGAGCGTGCAGGTGCGGCAAATATCTACCGGATCCTCAATACATTGATATATTTACAAATCGAGCGCAGATAGATTTACGATATCTGTGAAATAGCGATTATTCGTGTACAGGCGCTCCTTGCTGCCCTGATCAACAATTTCGCCTTGATGGAAAACAAATATTCTGTCAGCAAAGCTCATGGTGCTGGCGCGATGACTAACCATAATAATCGTTTTTTCGCCAAAAACCTCCATGATGTTCTCAATCACGGTTCGCTCGGTTAGCACATCCAGAGAGGATGTGCCTTCATCGACGATTAAAATTTCAGGTTTTCTCAGAAAAACCCTGGCAAGCGAAATCCGCTGCTTCTGCCCCCCAGAGAGCGTTGCGCCACGATCGCCAAGCGTGGCATCCAGTCCACCTGGTAACTGATCCAGAAAGCTTGCCAGCCCCGCCTTTCCGAGTGCTCCATTGACTTCTTCATCAGATGCATCAGGGTTTGCAACAAGCATATTAAAGCGCAACGTATCCTTGAAGATCAACGCATCCTGCGCCACCAATCCAACGATCGAACACAGTGACGCCTGCGTGACGTCTATAATATTTTTTCCGAAGATTTTCACGCACCCAGAATCAGGCCGATACTGCCCGGTTAATATTTTAATGAGGGAACTTTTCCCCGCTCCACTTTCACCCGTCCAGACGATTTTCTGTCCAGCCTCGATGTCCATGGAAACCGCTTTGAGTGCCGCGGTATTCTGGCCAGGGTAGGAGAGACTGATATTGTGGATTTCAATGATGGGAGAACATCGATTCAATACGTCAACCTTCTTGTCAAGCGGGCTTGCGATCTTGATTTTTCGAACAAAGCCAGACAACGTAAACAAAGACTGATTCATTTCGCTGAACACATTGCCAAGACTCTCTATGGGTGCCGTCAGCATGATGATATATGATGCGACCATGACAAAGTGTCCGAGCGAAACGTGTCCGTCCAGAACGCCGCGCAGGACCCAGAGAAACGAGAAAGAAAAAAGCCCAACGAACAGAACTGCATTGACAGCGAGCATCGTAATATTCGTGCCCCAGTAACGTAGTTGCACTTTCCTGTCTGCATCCAGGACGTTTCTATATCGAGACGCGAGATAGGCATGCGTCCCATATTGCCGAATGACAGACAGATTCACGATCGAATCCACTAGCGTAGAGTAGGACCTCCGCCCGGCCTCCATAACGTCATTTTTGAGTGCAGTCAGTTTTTTTGTCTGCAATACGTTATTTAAAATGAAAAGCAGCGCGTAAACCAAGAATGCTAGTGCGATGATGCTGCTCCCGGAATGCACTAATACAAAAAACGCAGAACACAGCTGTATCAGCGGAGACGTAACATTAAACACAAAATTTCTTATAACAAGATAAAAATCATTGTTTGCCTGATTGATTTCATGGCTCAGCTCACCTGAGTTTCTGTGTGAGAAGAAGCTTGCATCTTGCCGGTAGAGATAGAGAAAATACTTCGTCGAAAGGAGGGTGACAACACCTATCCTCAACATGCTCTGGAGGTACATCGATATGGTGCTGGAGAGTCGATTGATGCCAATGCATGCAAGGTAGGCAACTGTCAAGGCAAGCATACTGATCGGAAACGCCGCTTTTATCGTCGGCAACGCTACAAGTTGATCGGTCAGCGCAGAGAGTATGACCGGTGAAATCGCGGTCAGTACAGACGATGCCACTGTGACGATAATCACGTACGCAAATCGGATTTTTTCACGTGCATCGAGTTCATCCCGCATGAACCTAAAGAGCTCCAGCCATTTCTTCATGATTTATCTGCAACTCCACCCGAGTCTGACATTTCGTCATTTAAGATATTTTGAATACCCACCAACAAAGCTTTCAAGCTTGTACAAATTCAAGATATTTTTTATATCCATTGAAAGGGATAGCATTCCGCTGCGCTCAATGCTACTCGTTAGAGTGTCCGCATTGATCTTCAGGTTGCGCGCGACTCTTCCGGAGCAGACTGATGAAATGTCGAAATAGTTTTTGTCCAAGTATGAAAACCACTCTTGCATGCATGGCTGGACTGCCGGCACACTTGGCAGACGGGTGGTAGCGATGACCGATGCAAGAACGATGAATGCACAAATGCCGGCGAGAATTTTGAGACTTTTTATGACAATTGCTTGCCTATGGTTGCTTGCGAGTGGCGTGCTTGCTTCGGCGGGCTGGCTCACGCGAACGCGGCCGGCAGATGTTGCGGTGGTGTTGGGAAACACGGTGCATCGCACTGGTAGCCCGTCGCCGCGTTTGGCGGCAAGGCTGGATAGAGCTTACCAGTGCTACGAACAGCGGCTATGCGGAATCATCTAACTGAGCGTTTGAGAACTGACGTGGCGGACAACGAACGGAGGGCTTTATCGTGTGGTCGGGCGTTCTGGAGACGATAGGGGCTTTAGCGGTTCCGGCGAGCCTGGCGGTGCAGATTTCAACGTGGCGCGAGCCGCTCGGGCAGAGCGTAACGTTGCATCGTGCGCTCCATGCCGTCGAGAAATGCCTGCTCGGCCGCATTCATTTTGCGCGAACGAAGCCACAGCAGGTCGATATCGACGTCGACTAGACCTTCTTCCGGCGGCAGGCGCCACAGGCGCTGCTGCGCAAGATCGTCCCGCACGATGTGCTCGGGCAGGCAGCCGATGCCATAACCGGCGAAGATCAGCCGCCGCACTTCATCGAGGCTCGGCGAGGCTGCCACGATGCGCCCGGTGAAACCGCGTTGATCGCGGAACACGGTGAGCGGCGACAGACTGTCGCCGATCTGGTCGCTGGTAAACGATACGAAATTCTCCGCGAGCAACTGATCGACCGACAGCGCGTGTCGCCCGAACAGCCGATGATGGCGCCCGCAATAAAGCGCATAGCGTTGGCGCAGAAAGCAGCGTTGTTCCAGTTTGTCAACGGGTGTGCGGCACAGGCCGAGACCGGCGGTGGCGGTCTTCTGCAGGAGCGACGAGATGATGTCCGACGAGCGCATCACCTCGATCTGCAAGTCGACACGCGGATAGGTCTTGTGGAATTCGGCGAGGAATTCGTCGTAGACGCCCGAATCGATCCGGCTCACCGTCAGCAGGCGGATCGAACCGGTGATGTCGTCGCTGCGGTCGTCGAGCTCGGTTTCGAGGCGCGACATATGGCCGTAAATATCGCTGGCGATCCGGTAGACCTCCTCGCCGGCGCGGGTCGGTTCGAAGTGCGGCCCGCGCCGTTGGATCAGCGTGCGCTCGAGCGTGTCTTCCAGCCGCTTGAGCGCCTGGCTGACCGCCGGCTGCGTCAGGTGCAAGCGGGCCGCGGCGCGGCTGACGCTGCGCTCCTGCATGATGACGAGGAAGGTGCGCAGCAGATTCCAGTCGAGCCGGTCGTTCAGAAAACGCGTGACGTCCGCGCGCAGTTGCGTCATGAAATCACCTTAGATATTAGCGATATTTATAGTCGAGATAATAATCCGAAATTTGACTAATGCTTAATGGCTGGCGATAAAACCCCTCACCGGATGCCCCGATTTCCGGAAATCGCGACTGAGGAGCCGCCATGACTGCTTCATCCACCGCCACCCGTCAGCCCGTGCGAGCGGCAAGCGCCGCGTTCATCGGCACGATGATCGAGTGGTACGACTTTTACATTTATGCGACCGCTGCCGCGCTGGTGTTCGGCGAGTTGTACTTTCCATCGCACGACCCGTTCGTCAGCACGATGGCGTCGTTTGCGACGTTCGCAGTCGGTTTCTTCGCGCGGCCGCTCGGCGGCGTGATCTTCGGCCACCTCGGCGACCGCCTCGGCCGCAAGAAAGCGCTAATGACCACGTTGATGATGATGGGCGTGGCGACTGTGTGCGTCGGCTTGCTGCCGGCTTATACCAAGGTCGGCATGCTCGCGCCGGTGCTGCTGGTGTTGCTGCGCGTGGTGCAGGGCGTGGCGGTGGGCGGCGAATGGGGCGGGGCGGTGCTGATGGCCGGCGAACATGCGCCGCAAGGGCGGCGTACTTTCTTCGCGTCGTTCGCGCAACTCGGCAGCCCGGCTGGGCTGATCCTCTCGCTGATCGCGTTTCGCGCGGTGACGTCGATGCCGCACGACGACTTCATTTCGTATGGCTGGCGCCTGCCGTTTCTGGCGAGCGCGGTGCTGCTCGCGGTCGGCATCTTCATTCGCCTCGGCGTGAACGAGTCGCCGGAATTCGAGCGCGAGAAAGCGGCGCGGCGTACCGTCGAGCTGCCGATCGCCGAAGTGTTCCGTTCGTCCGGCGCGCTGGTGGCGTTCTGCATCGGTGCGAACACGATCGGGATCGCGGGCGTGTACTTCACCAATACCTTCATGATCTCGTACACGACGCAATACGTCGGCGTGTCGAAGTCGCTGATTCTCGATTGCCTGTTCGCGGTCGCGATCATCCAGTTCCTGTCGCAGCCGCTGGCCGCGTGGCTCGCTGAAAGGCTCGGTGGCGCGCGTTTCCTGAAGCTCGCCGCGCTGGGCGCGATGCTCTCGCCGTATCCGATGTTCACACTGGTGCAAAGCGGTCATCGCATGTCGATGATCGCCGGTATCGCGATCGCCGTGGTGTGTATGGCGAGCTTCTATTCGGTGATCGCGGGTTTTGTCAGCGGCGTGTTTCCGGTGCGTGTGCGCTATTCCGCGATTTCGCTTTCGTACCAGGTGTGCGGCGCGCTTGCCGGCGGCCTGACGCCGCTTGCGGGCACGTGGCTCGCGCACAAGTTCATCGGGCAATGGTGGCCGCTTGCGGTGTTTTACACTTGCCTTGCAGGTATTTCGCTGCTTTGCATCGTCGCGCTGGATGCGCTCAAACACCGTCGCGCGGATGCACCTGAGGCACCCGAGGCACTGCCTGCACGCTGATTGAAAGGAACCGGAACATGCAGACGTTTTTTCATCCCGCACAGTTGAAGCACCATCCGCGCAGTTATTTGTCGCGTGGCCAGATGCGCACGCCGCAGGAAGTGCCGGAGCGTGCGTTGCGGCTTGTCGAAGCCGCCCGAACGCTCGGCTTCGACGTGCGCGAACCGGCGGATTTCGGCACGGCGCCGCTCGCTGAAGTGCACGGGATGAACTATCTGCGCTTCCTCGAAGAAGCGCATCGCGAATGGAAAAAGGTCCCCGCGGAATGGGGCGACGAAGTGATGTCGAACGTGTATATCCGCGAGAACAATCCGCTGCGCGGCATCCTCGCGCAAGCCGCGCGCTATCTCGCCGACGGCAGTTGCCCGGTCGGCGCGCATACCTACGAATCCGCGTACTGGTCCGCGCAAAGCGCGCTCGCCGGCGCGCACGCGATCCTCGACGGCGCAGGCGAAGCGTACGCATTGTGCCGGCCGCCCGGCCATCATGCGCGCGCAGAGGCGGCCGGCGGTTTCTGCTATCTGAACAATGCTGCTGTGGCGGCGCAGGCGTTGCGGCGCAAATACGGACGCGTCGCGATACTGGACACCGACATGCATCACGGCCAGGGCATTCAGGAGATTTTCTACGGCCGCGACGACGTGCTGTATGTGTCGATCCACGGCGACCCGACCAATTTCTATCCAGTGGTGGCGGGCTTCGAAGACGAACGCGGCGTTGGGCAAGGCGAGGGCTACAACGTCAATCTGCCGATGCCGCACGGCTCATCGGAAGAAGTGTTTTTCGAGCAACTGGATACGGCGCTGCGCGTGGTGGCGCGTTTTCAGCCTGACGCGCTGGTGATTGCGCTTGGCTTCGACATCTACAAAGACGATCCGCAATCGATGGTGGCCGTCACAACCGAAGGCTTCGGCAAGCTCGGCGGCAAGCTCGGTGCGTTGAAGCTGCCCACGCTCATCGTGCAGGAAGGCGGATATCACGTCGAGACGCTCGACGCGAACGCGCAAGCGTTCTTCGGCGGCTTGACGTCCAGCCGGTAAAGAAGCTGGCGTGAAGGGGATAGCGACACGGGCAGGGGGCGCCGCAACCCACTCGCCCCATAACCCATTCACCGCTTCAAACAAAATCCGATTGTTCGCCTGACCCGACGTAACTATTCGTTCTGAGCCGCTTTATCCCACCGGCTTACCTGCCTACAGTGTCTGCTGTGACAGCGCCGCTGCATCTGCTGCTTCATCGAAGCCAGCCCCGCGAATCTTCGCGGCAGCGCGTCGGCGCAAACCCCACCTCAAAGGAGACGATCATGAGCAAACTCGCAGGTAAAGTCGCGGTTGTGACAGGCGCATCGAAAGGTATCGGCGCTGCTATCGCCAAGGCCCTCGCGGCGCAAGGCGCGTCGGTGGTGGTCAACTATGCGTCCAGCAAGGCCGGCGCGGACGCGGTGGTCGACGCCATCGCCGCGGCGGGCGGCAAGGCGGTTGCCGTGGCGGGCGATGTGTCGAAAGCCGCGGACGCGCAAGGCATCATCGATGCAGCGGTCGAAACGTATGGCCGCCTCGACATCCTCGTCAACAATTCCGGCGTGTACGAGTTCGCGCCGATCGAAGCCATCACCGAAGAGCACTTCCATAGACACTTCAATGTGAACGTGCTGGGTCTGCTGCTGGTCACGCAGGCGGCGGCGAAACATCTCGGCGAAGGCGGCAGCATCATCAACATCGGCTCGCTGGTCAGCCGCATCACGCCGGCGGGCAGCGCGGTCTATACCGGCACGAAGGCCGCGGTGGACGGCATCACCGGCGTGCTAGCCCGTGAACTCGGACCGCGGAAGATTCGCGTCAACTCGGTGAATCCGGGCATGGTTGCAACAGAAGGCACGCATAGCGCAGGCTTTGTCGGTTCCGACTTCGAGACGTGGGCGGTCAGCCAGACTCCGCTCGGCCGTATCGGGCAGCCTGACGATATCGCGGGCGTCGCCGTATTTCTCGCCTCGGACGACGCGCGCTGGATAACCGGCGAGAGCCTGCTCGCCGGCGGCGGAGCGCGTTAAGCAGTTTTGTGCGGAGGCGTTTGTTTGCCTCTGGCAAGGCGGCGCCGATAGGCGCGTTTGTCGAGACTCGAGTGGTTCGGGGCGCCAGTCTGTGAGTATCGGCACCAGTTCGCCTCGTTCGATGGCGGGGCGCACCATGAAATCCAGCATATGGACGATGCCGGGGACCGGTTAGCGCGGTTGCGAAGTGAGCATGACTTTCGCTTACCAGAACGCCGGTCGGAAGAGGGCGGCGCGATCGATATCGTTCGCTGGCGCCGCCCACGCCACCCTCAACTCGCAATCAGCTTCAATCCCGCGGGCAACGACTCGCCGAACACACGACCTTCGTCCGCGTTATCGAGCTCCACCGTTTCGCCGACCATGGTGATCCACGCGCGCGGCGCGTTGGCCGCTTCGAGCCTGCGCACGACCGTGTTGCGCAACGCCTCGGACAGATCGCGCGAACGGTCGCCGGTCATGCGGGCGATCTGCACGGCGGCAAACGCGGCGGGGTCGACCTTCTTCCAGTCGAGCGCGAGGATCGCGTTCAGCCATTGCGCAGCCACTTCGGGCGGCACGACGCTATGCGCGCTGCCGTAGAACGGCCGCCGTGCACCGATGCGGCCGACCGCCCACCAGCTCTGATGGTTTTCAGTGGGTTTCTTCAAGCGCGCCAGCACGGACTCGCCGAGTTCGATCTTGCGCGCGACGGGAATGCGTTCGAGCGACGCGCTCAAGCGGAGCATATCCGTGAAGCCCGTTTTCGACACATCGAACGGCAGCTTGTGACGCGATTGAGCGGCCTTTTGCAGATACGCCATCGCGTCGAGCACGCGCAGCTGCGCGCTCTCGTCGAGGCCGCCCGCCGCGCGGCGCCACAGCGTCCACCATTCCGACCAGACCTGGCTCTCGTTCACGTACTGAATGCCGTCGTCGAAGAGCGACCAGAGTTGCTCGACGCGCCATTCGTCGAGCGGGTAGCCGAAACCCGGCCGCACGCAGTAGCCGGCGAGATTCAGCCACAGGCGCTCGTGATCCGCCGAACGCCGCCGGCGGCGCGCGCGTTCCCACAGCGCGCCGAACAGTTCGCGCAGCAGCGCGCTGTTCCAGCTTTCGCGCGGTCCGAGCAGTTGTTCGAGTTGCGCGCGCAGCCGTTTCACTTCCTTCGGGCCGACGTCCTGCGAGCGCGCGCCGAAGGTGCGGTCGATCTGTTCGATCGCTTCACCGAGCGCCGCATGCGGAGTCTGTGCGGGATCGGCTGACAACCGCACCTGCGCGTCGTCACGGCGCAGCTGGAATTCGAGCAGCCAGCGCTGCGCGGGGTTGTCGATCTCGATGCAGTGCACGTCCAGCGTGCCGACTTCAGTCAGCGACGTAGCGATCTGCACCGGCGTTTCGCGCGCGTTGCTGTTTCCGCGCGGCTGGACGATCGTCGCGATCGGCGGCAGACGAACGAAGTCGCCGCCCGCGAGATCGGCGAGTTCGCCTGGCCGATATTCCGTATCCGCGATCGATGAGACCAGGTGGAAACGCACCGGATGCCCGAGGCGCAGCGCAAAGGTGCGGTCCTCGATCAGAATCTCGTGGCCTTCTTCCGTGCCGCGCGGCAGCAGGCAGATGCCTCGCGGCGACGCTTCATCGTTCTGCTCGCCACCATCCTTGCCATTGCCTGCGCCGGTTTCGTCGAGCACGAGAAAGTAGCTGCGTGGCGAGCCGCCGCCGATTTTCGGCGCCTGACCGGCGCGGGCGAGGGCAAAAGCCACCGCGCCACGAGCGACGGCCACATCGGGATTGTCGTTATGCAGGACGTTGAGGGGCTCGCCGCGCCAGTCGCCCAGAGTGCTGGCGAGACGTTGCGTCAACGCTTCGGCACGGAACACGCCGCCGTTCAGCAACAGCGTGTCGGGCACCGGCAAAGGGCCGTCGTCCGTCGCGTCATGCTCGCTATTGCCGGTAAAAGACAGACCCAGCGCTTTGCGCGACTGCGCGGCGAAGCGGCTCAGGAACGCCGCGATATGCCGCGTGATTGCCGCATCGGTGGCATAGGGCAGGCCGAACTCGACGATCGCGCCGCGCGGACGCCCCGGCCGTTCGTTTGGCGCCACCGCCGGAAAAAAACCGTCGACGATGATCTGCTCGACCTCGGCGCGCGTCACCTGCGCGGTACGCGCGCCGCCGATCAGCTTCGCCCCGGCGCCGAGCAGCGTAATGGAAGCCGAATCGGGCGCTTCCCGGCCGAGCAGTTGCTCTTTCGCCCCGCGGCACCGCTCGACCAGTTGCGACAGGCTGGCCGCCGATAAACGCGTGCGCTCGCTGCCGGCGTGAGGCAAGCGCGCCTCGACGAGATGCGCGAGCGCGAGATCCATATTGTCGCCGCCGAGCATCAGATGGTTGCCCACGCCAATGCGCGTCAATTCAGGCTCGCCGTCGCGCGCTTGCACGTTTCGCACTTCGATCAGCGTGAGGTCGGTGGTGCCGCCGCCGACGTCGCAGATCAACACGAGCCGGGTGTCCGCCAGTTCCTTCGACAGGTTCTCGCGATGATGAAACAGCCAGTCGTAGAACGCCGCCTGCGGCTCTTCCAGCAACCGCAACGCGGGCAGGCCGGCGAGCCGCGCCGCTTCCACCGTCAGCGCTCGCGCGCCTTCGTCGAAAGAAGCGGGCACGGTGAGCACGACGTCCTGATCTTCGAGCCGGGCATCCGGAAAGCGCTGATTCCAGGCCGCGCGCACGTGCGCCAGATAGCTCGCGCTGGCTTCGACCGGCGAGACCTTGCGGACCTCGGCGGCGGCGCCCCACGGCAGGATCGGCGCGATCCGGTCGACCGACGCGTGCGACAGCCAGCTCTTCGCGCTCGCCACCAGCCGGCCCGGCACCTGGCCGCCGAGCGTGCGCGCGAGCCGGCCGACCACGACCGGCTGCTCTTCCGTGCCGGTACGGTCCGGCGCGTTCGCCGCGCCGCTCGCCGCGCTTGCCGCCTTGGCGTCGCTCCACGGCAATTGCAGATCGCCCGCGCTCAGCTCGCCCGGCGCCGCGTGATACCGCACCGACGGCAGCAACGGGCGCGCGGCGACCTCGCCGGGACTCACCAGCTGATCGATCTCGAAGACGCGAATGTCCGCGCTGCCCACCTCGGCATAGGCAAGCACCGTGTTGCTCGTGCCGAGATCAATCCCGACGCTGTAGCGCTTCATCGCGGTCATGCATTGGCGTTGCCGCGCACGTCGAACTCGACTTTCCAGCGCTCGTCCGTGCCGCGCGGCACGGCTTCCAGTTCGAGCGTGCCGGCTTCGGTGACACGCGCATGCAGTTTCACCGGCACGACTTCACCGGCGGTACGGCCGGCGGCCGGCAGCGACGCCTCTATCTCCTCCAGTTCCTGCAACTCCTCGGGCCCCCAGAAGTCGAGCAGCGTGCCGACCTGATCCTGGCGGCGCACCGATGAACCGAAGAAGCGGAAATGCACCGGCTCGCCGACCACGAGGCCGAATTCCTGGGCCGGCAACTCGGCTTCGGTGCCTTCTTCCATGCCGAACGGCGCGACGCACAGCGCCTGGATGGGCGGCTCGAGGCCGGGCACGGCGGGCATCGCCGATTCGATCGCGATGTAGTACGCGCGCGCCGTGCCGCCGCGAATGCGCACGCCCTTGCCACGCCGCACATAGCCGTAATACGCGGCGCCGCGCGCGACGGCGAGATCGAGATCCGCGCCTTCGAGCAGGCGCGCCGGCGCCGCGCCTTCAGCCGCGAGCCAGCCGTTGAGCGTGCCGAGGATGCGCTCCACCAGCAACGGCGACTTGAACACGCCGCCGTTGAACAGCACCGCGGTGGGATGCAGGAAGCTCGCGCCTTCCGCCGTACCGCCGGCGCCCATCTCGCGCAAGCCTTCGAGTTCGGCCAACGCGCCCACCTGGCGGCCGAGGAACGCCGCGAGATGCCGCGTAATGCCGGCGTCCTGCGCATACGGCAGGCCGAGTTGCGTCAGACCCGCACGCGTACGGCTTACCGGACGCGCCGCGCTGTCCACTTGCGGGAAGAAGCCTTCGAGGATCGTCTGGGTCAACTCGGCGCGCGTCAGCTCCGTGCGGATCGAACCGCCGATCAGCTTCGAACCGCGGCTCGGCACGACGAGCGGCACGGTGTCGGTCGCCGGATCGCTGAGCAGCGTTTCCTTGGCGGCGCGGCACGCGTAGGTGAGGGCGCGCAGTTGCCACGCGTCGGCCTGGGTGCCAAGCGCTGCGAGCTTGCGCGCGACCACGTGAGCGAGCGCGAGATCCATGTTGTCGCCGCCGAGCAGAATGTGTTCGCCGACCGCGACGCGATGCAGTTCGAGGTTGCCTTCGCGCTCGATCACGGCGATCAGCGAGAGGTCGGTGGTGCCGCCGCCGACGTCCGCCACCAGGATGATGTCGCCGACTTTGACCTGCTTGCGCCACTGCCCGCCGCTCTTCTGAATCCAGCTATACAAGGCGGCCTGCGGTTCTTCGAGCAGCGTCATGCGGCCGTAGCCGGCGGCCTCGGCGGCTTCGGCGGTCAGTTCGCGCGCGGCCGGATCGAACGACGCTGGGATCGTCACCGTGATGTCCTGCTGGCTGAACGGCGCGTCGGGATGCGCGTGGTCCCACGCTTCGCGCAGATGCGTCAGGTAACGCACCGAGCTTTCGAGCGGCGACACGCGCGCGACTTCAGGCGGCGCGTCGTTGGGCAGAATCGCCGCGCGCCGGTCGACGCCCGGATGACACAGCCAGCTTTTCGCGCTCGAGACGAGCCGGATCGGCGTGGCCGCGCCGCGGCTGCGCGCGAACTCGCCGACCGCGAATTCGCGCTGGCCGGTCCACGGCAGGTAAAGGTCGCCCGAGGCCAGTTCGTCCGGATGCGGCAGGTAGAGAAACGAGGGCAGCAGGTCGAGGTTGTCGATCGCGCCCGGTCCGGTGAGTTGCGCGATTGGCAGGACGCCCTGGTTGGTCTTCTCGCCGTCGCTGGCGTTGCAGTCGACATAGGACAGCGCGCAGTGCGTGGTGCCCAGGTCGATGCCGATCGAATAACGTGCGTCGAGTGTGTCGCGTGTGTCGCTCATAGTTCCACCTCGGCCGGCGCGATCACGCGGGCGTTGTGGCTGTCCGTCAGCTTCGGCAGACGCACTTCGTCGACGCGCCAGCCGCGGTGGCTGATGCTGCCGTTGAACGGCGCCTTGCCGACGACGTTGCCGGTCAGACGGATGGCGGTGGCGTCGAAGCCAACGGCCAGCGTCACGCGGCTGCCTTCGGCTTCGTCGCGCACCGGGCGGATCGTGAAATGCTCGCGCAGCGTCGCGCGACAGCCGTCGTGCACGAGGCGGGCGGCGGCGCCGATGTCGGCGTCGCTAAAGCCCTTGATGTCTTCTTCGACGAAATCGATGAAGCGCGCGTCGCGTTGCAGCAGGCCGAGCAGCTGGAGCGCGGCGTCCGGGCTCGCTTCTTTCAGCGTGGGGGCGGGCTGCGGAGC
>NZ_JBYSWU010000076.1:0-16965 GCF_058781505.1 Paraburkholderia sp. FW306-2-2C-D06C
AGATGTACTGCTACGTCGCCCTCAGGAAATTCCGCAAACATGAATTCGAGCAACCGAAAAACCGATCCCGATTGACAGCGGGAGTCATATCAGCCCTTTAATTACAAGGTCTTACAGGCAACATTCCGCTCGGATAAAAGAGCTAGGTGTTTTCCCGTCTTTGGTCTGCATTGCAGTCCAATTGCGCGATTTCCCCCGTTGACATAGAACGAACGGTCGTGCCAAATTGCGCGTGCATTCGGTGCGCAAGCACGCCGATCGACGAACTCATTGCGGCGCCCGGTGGGTCGCGCGATCAGGAGACAAACAGCAGGCCAACTGCATTCAGGAATCAACCAGCAGACGCAATATTTCGCATGCCTTATCGGCTTGCGAGGGCCTGGCATCGTCTGTTGAAACCGCAATGCGCAGCAGATCGCCAGCACCGTGCAGGACAAGCATCACTTCGCCAGTTCAATCGATTCCAATAGACAAGGAGACACGAAGCATGCCGGCAAGTCATCGCAAGCGGGTTGGAGTCATGCTCGGATTAGTGGGCGCATGCGCATTGGGATCGGCCCCGAACGCCAATGCGCAAAGCAGTGTCACGCTGTACGGCATTGTCGACGGCTCGATCCTCTACACGAGCAAAACACTGAACGCGGCGACCGGCCAGAATGCCGGCCACCAGTTCTCGTTTACCGACAGCGGCCTCTCCGGCTCGCGCTTCGGCATGCGCGGCGTCGAGGATCTGGGCGGCAGCATGAGAGCGATCTTCGAACTCGAAAGCGGCATCAGCATCGCCAACGGCTCGCTGAGCAACTCGAACGGTAACGAGTTCGGCCGCCAGGCGTGGGTCGGCGTGGACGGCGCATTCGGTACGGTCAAGGCCGGTTTGCAGTTCTCGCCGTTCTTCCTTGCGGTGTACGACTTCGATCCGCGCCAGATGGCGTACTTCGGCAGCGGTCTCGTCACTTACCTCAATAACGTCTATGTGACCGGCCTGTTCAACCCGAACGCGATTTCGTATACGTCGCCGGAAATCGCCGGGTTGCAAGCCAGCGCGCTGATGGCGTTCGGCGGCGCGGCCGGCAATTTCCAGGCGGGCCGCCAGTACTCGGCGAGCCTGCGCTATCACCTCGGTTCGCTGACCGTCGATGCGGCGCTCTATAGCGGCAACGCCGGCGGCAGCGCCGCATCGATCGCCATCCCGAGCGTGGTCGCGTTCGACGGCCGCGCGCTCGGTGGGAGTTACGTATTCAACAACCTGACCGTGAAGGCCTCGTATGTGCAATACAAGGTGGCGGGGTCGTTCAACGACCGCGTCTATTCCGGCGGCGCCAGCTACCGCATCACGCCTGCGCTGAACGTCGATGCCGGCGCGTGGTACACCCGCGACGCGAACAACTCGACCAATCATTCGGTGATGGCGTCGACGGGCGTGGACTATTCGTTGTCCAAGGCGACGGTGGTCTATGGGCAAGTCGGCTTCGTGAACAATCACGGCGCCATGCACACTGGACTGTCAGTCAACAACGCGCTGAACGAAGTCACGGGCACGACGGCCGGTGTGAACCTCGGCATCCGCCATATGTTCTAGCAGGAATCGCATGACGAAGGAGCCGCTTGCGAACGCGGCGCCGACAGGTTGTGCGGATTGCCGACGCGGCTTTCATCTGTTATGCATTTTCAGTGGCACGCCCCCCCACCCGCTGACCATTCGCATAAGTGACTTCCCTAATAATCTGCAATGCAGAACGTGAGAATAGAAAACCCTATTGACGCTAAGCGAACGCTCGTGCCAAATTTCTCTCGCGCCACCGCACATCGCGTTTTGCAGTCCGCATCGATGAGCGTTTGAAACAGTCGATAACGTGTGCCCAGCCGGAGGGTGTAAAAGCGTGGATATGTTTTTGCAGCAGGTTCTCAACGGGCTGACCCTGGGCGGCATCTACAGCCTCGTCGCGCTCGGACTCACGCTCGTCTACGGCATTCTCGCGGTGCCGAATTTCGCCCACGGCGCGTTCTACATGGTGGGCGCATTCGTGTCGTTCTACCTGATGAGCCGGCTCGGCTGGAACTATTGGCTCGCAATGATCGGCTCCGGACTCGCCGTCGCCGTGCTGGCGATTCTCGCCGAGCGGCTGGTGTTCCATCCGCTGCGCAAGTCTTCCGAGTTGCATCCGATGATCGCCGCCATCGGGTTGCTGCTGTTTCTCGAAGCCGGCGCGCAGGCGATCTGGGGTGCCGACTTTCACCGGATGGCTACGCCGTATGCCGGCATCGTCGATCTCGGCGGCGTGACCGCACCGTTGCAGCGCCTGTTGATCATCGGCAGCGCGTTCGCTTTAGTGGTGCTGCTGCAACTCTTCCTCAAGTACACGGTGATCGGCTCGAGCATCATCGCGATGGCGCAGGACCGTGACGGCGCATCGCTGATGGGCATCGACGCCAACAAGGTGACGATGCTCACCTTCGGCATCTCGGGTCTGCTCGCGGCGGTGGCGGCCACGCTCTATGCGCCGATCAACCTCGTCTACCCGGCCATGGGGCAACTGGTGATTCTGAAGGCCTTCGTGATCATCATTCTCGGCGGCATGGGCAGCGTGCCGGGCGCGATCGTGGGCGGGCTGATCATCGGCATGGCGGAGAGCTTCGGCGCCTTCTACATCTCGACCGACTACAAGGACATCATCGCGTTCGTGGCGCTGGTGGTGATTCTGTCGGTTCGTCCTCAAGGCCTGTTCACCAGGGAACTGCGCGCATCATGAAATTATTCGAGGGCAAGCTGGGTTGGGCGCTGCTATGCGCGCTCGGTGTCGTGTTTCCGTTTCTGGCCACCAATGACTACATGCTCACCGTGATGTCCACCGCGTACATCTTCGCGCTGGCCACCGTCGGGCTGAATCTGATCACCGGCTATACGGGCCAATACAATCTCGCGCACGGCAGCTTCATGGCGGTCGGCGCGTACACCGTCGGCATTCTGACGGTCGACCATCATGTGCCGTTCTGGATTGCGTTTGTCGCGTCGGGCGTGGTGACCGCGGTGCTCGGCGTGCTGGTCGGCCTCGTGTCGCTGCGCTTGCGCGGCCATTACTTTTCGATCTTCACGCTGTGCGTCGGCTACATCATGTTCCTCGTGATCGAGAAATGGGACAGCCTCACGCATGGGGTGGCGGACATCATCGGCATTCCTGCTCCAACCGGTTTCGGCATCGTATCGTTCGAGAATCCGCGTGCGCTCTATTACCTGGTGCTCGCCTTTCTCGTGCTCGGCGTGTGGGTCATGCATCGCATCGTCAACTCGCTGCTCGGCCGCACCTTCATGGCAATCCGCAATAGCGACGGGCTCGCGCAGTCGCTCGGCATCAACCTGATGCGCAACAAGGTGCTGGCCTTCGTACTCTCCGTGATTTACGCCGGCCTCGCGGGCGGTCTGTATGCAGGCTCCGTGCGCTTTCTCGGGCCGGATCTCGCGGGCGTGGACCATACCTTCGATATGACGATGTACATGCTGGTCGGCGGCATCGGCACGCTCGCCGGTCCTCTGCTCGGTGCGCTGGCGGTGCCGTGGCTCACGCAGTATCTGCAGTTCTTGCAGGAATACCGCTTCGTGGTGTTCGGTCCGATCCTGATCCTGCTGGTGATCTTTCTGCCTAACGGCATCGTCGGTTTGCATCAAACGCGCAAGGGACAGCGCGCGAAACGTGCCGCGCCGAAGAGCGGCATCGTCGCGCGCCGGTCG
The DNA here is from genome assembly GCF_058781505.1 of Paraburkholderia sp. FW306-2-2C-D06C. NCBI lineage: Bacteria > Pseudomonadati > Pseudomonadota > Betaproteobacteria > Burkholderiales > Burkholderiaceae > Paraburkholderia > Paraburkholderia sp. FW306-2-2C-D06C. Next base: position 3,728 of record NZ_JBYSWU010000076.1, read on the forward strand.
CAACCCGCGCACGGAGACCGCCATGCTTGAAATCGATTCGCTCAGCAAACGCTTCGGCGGCCTCGTCGCGGTGGACGACATCAGCACGCACATCGAAGCGGGCAAGATCAACGCGATCATCGGCCCGAACGGCGCGGGCAAGACCACCTTCTTCAATCTGATCAGCGGCATGCATCTGCCTACTTCAGGCCGCATTGTGTTCAAGGGCCAGGAAGTCACGCGCATGGGCGCTGATCAGATGGCGCGCCTCGGCGTCGCTCGCACGTTTCAGTCCACCGCGCTGTTCGATCGCGCCAGCGTGCTGGACAACCTGATCGTCGGCCACCGGCTGCGCACGCGCTCTGGGCTGTGGGACGTGCTGACTCACTCGTCGCGGCTGAAGCAGGAGGAACGCATCTGCCGCGAGAAGGCGCGCGAGGCGCTGGACTTCGTCGGCTTGTCGGCGATGGCCGAACGGATGGCCGGCGACATCTCGCAGGAAGAGCGCAAACGCGCGGCGGTGGCGCTCGCGATCGCCACCGAACCGAGCCTGATGCTGCTCGACGAACCGGCGGGCGGCGTGAATCCGGAAGAGACCGAGGGCCTCGCCGAATTGATCCGCAAGCTGGTGAAACACGGCGTGACCGTGTGCCTTGTCGAGCACAAGATGAACATGATCATGAAGCTCGCCGATCGCATCATGGTGCTGAACTACGGCAAGAAAATCGCCGAGGGCACGCCTGCGGAAATTCGCGCGAACCCGGCCGTGATCGACGCATACCTTGGGAGCGAGCATGCTGAAGTTTGACAACGTCGCGCTCGACTACGGCAGTTTTCGCGCACTGGACGGCATCGATCTACACGCGAACGACGGCGAGCTGGTGGTGCTGCTCGGCGCGAACGGCGCGGGCAAGAGTTCGATTTTTCTCGCGACAAGCGGCCTGCGCCGCGCCGCGAGCGGCAGCCTGCGCTTCGGCGAACGCGAACTGCTCGGCATGACGCCCGCGCAGATCGTTCGCAGCGGCGTGATTCAATGCCCCGAGGGCCGCAAGCTGTTTCCGGGCATGTCGGTGCTGAAAAACCTCACGCTCGGCGCGTATGTGCATCGCGGCGACAAAGCCGGCAATCAGCGCAATCTCGACCAGGTGTTCGCGCTGTTTCCGCTGCTCGCCGAACGCAAGGATCATCCGGCCGGCTCGCTCAGTGGCGGCCAGCAACAGATGGTCGCGATCGGCCGCGCGATGATGGCGCGGCCCAAGGTGCTGCTGCTCGACGAACCGTCGCTCGGCCTCGCGCCGCTGGTGGTCAAGCAGGTCTTCGACGTGATTCAGCAAATCAATCGCGCGGGCACCACCGTGCTGCTGGCCGAACAGAACGCATTCGCGGCGCTGAAGATCGCGCATCGGGCCTACGTGATCGAGAACGGCCGCATCGTGCTCGAAGGCGAACCGTCGAGCCTGATGAACAACGAAGCGATCCGGCGCGCTTACGTCGGCGGATAGGCCAGGACGTTCACGGCCTGCCCGCGCGCTTGCACAAAAACCGGCCCACCTTGCGCCGGAAAATTCGATCAATCCAAAGGAGACGTGTATGACGATCAAACGCTTGTGCCGCCAGGCCGGATTGTGCGCGGCAGTCGCCACGACCGCGCTGTTGAGCGCGAGTGCCGCGATGGCGCAGCAAGTGGTGCATATCGGCTTTTCCGGCCCCTTGAGCGGCGGCGCGGCGAAGTACGGCCAGGAAGTGCTCGACGGCATGCGGATGGCGGCGGCCGACGTCAATCAGGCAGGTATCGAAGTAGCCGGCAAGAAGATCAAATTCGAAATCGTACCGCTCGACGACAAGTACAACCCGAGCGAAACGGCGATCAATGCGCGGCGTCTCGCGCAGGAACAGCAGGCTGCCGTGGTTCTTGTGCCGCACTCGGGCGGGGGCTTCGCGGTGCAGACCAGCAACGAGCAACAGAAATTGCTATTGCTGTCGTACACCAGCGTGCCGCAGATCAGCGAGCGCGGCAACAAGCTCACCGTGCGGATTCCGCCTGCGTTCACGTCGTATCTGAACGCGTTCATCAAGTACGAAATGGCGGCGTACGGCAAGAAGGTCGCGCTCGCGGCCACCGATACCGACTACGGCAAGGTCTGGGTCGCCGCATTCAAGCCCGCCTGGGAAGCGGCCGGCGGCACGATCGTCGCGGACAACTCGATGTCGTATAACCGCGCCACGGATTTCTACAGCGGCGTGAGCCGCGTGCTGGCCGCCAAACCCGACGTGATGTTTATCGGTGGCCCGTCGGAGCCGACCGGCCTGATCGTGCAGCAGGCGCGCGAACTGGGCTTCAAGGGCGGCTTCATCGTGATGGATCAGGCCAAGCTCGATGAAGTGGCCAAAGTGACTGGCGGCTATGCGCCGCTGAACGGAGCGATCGGCGTGTTGCCGCTCGCCAGCGACGAAACGCCCGCGGCGAAAGCGTTCGTCGAGCGTTTCCGTAAGAGCCATGGCGGGCGCGACCCGAGCCAGGAAGTGTCGCTCAACTACACCGCGGTCTACGCTACCGCGCTCGCGATGAAACTGGCCGGCAGCGTCAGCGATGCAACCGCAATCCGTAACCAGTTCGACAAGGCGGTGAAGGCGCTGCCTCAGCAGAACAATCCGCAGAGCGTGACGGGCGTCGATGAACGCGGCGGCTTCGTGATCGGCAATCCGCTCGCGGCAGTGGTTCAGGGTGGACAGTTGAAGTCGGCGGGGTTGAATTCGCTCGCGACGGCTTCGAAGTAAGGCTTCAGTGGGTCGTGACACTCAGGGGCGGCAAGACAGCCGCCCCCTTTGCATTAGCCCTTCAATGCCTTACCTGCGAAATGTTCCATGCGTTGTCCCTTTGCTCCTTTGTCGGTGAGCGTCGCCGTTCTGGAAAATCAGCAGCCGGCCGGATAGAACTGCTCGCGCAACTCCCGTTTCAGCACCTTGCCGATCGGACTGCGCGGCAACGCGTCGATGAAGGTCAGTCAGTGCGGACAGCCGCTGCACAGCAACGCTTCAAGCCATGTCATTGCGGGGCACCTCCGCGAGTTCCGTTGCTTCCATTGGCCTCGGCGCGCGCCGCATCCTCTTCCTGCAACTTGCGCCACAATATTTTTCCGCTACCGGACTTGGGCAGCGATGTCACGAACTCGACGATACGCGGCGCCTTGTACGGCGCCATCTGCTCACGCGCCCACGCGATAATCTCCTTTTCGTCGATCGTGCCTGCATGCGCTGCGTCCAGCACCACCAGCGCCTTCACGGTCTCGCCGCGCTTCTCGTCTTTCACGCCGATCACGCAAACCTCGTGTATCGCCGGATGCCGGTACATGAGCGCATCGACCTCGGCGGGCCAGACCTTGTAGCCCGACGCATTGATCATCCGTTTGAGACGGTCGGTCATGAAGAAGTAGCCGTCTTCGTCGATATGGCCGAGGTCGCCGGTTCGCAGAAAACGTTTGCCTTCGAGTTCAATGAACGCTTCCTGCGTGGCCTTCGGATCGCGCCAGTAGCCCTGCATCACCTGCGGCGCATTGACGACGATTTCGCCGGTTTCGCCTGGCGGGAGTTCCTGGAGCGTGGCCGGATCGATCACGCGCGAGTCCACGTCGAACACCGGAATGCCGAGGCACTGCGGCTTCGGACGATGCGGCGGATTGATGTGCGTGCCGGCGATCGTCTCCGACATGCCATAACCTTCGACGTAATCGAGCCCGGTCAGCGTCTTGAGTTTTCTGGCGATTGCATCAGGCATCGCCGCGCCGCCGCCGCGCGTGCCCGTCAGGCTCGACAGATCGTATTCGGAGAGCTGCGGATTCGACAGGAAATCGACCATCATCGTCGAGATCGACTGCCACGCGGTCACGCGATATTTCTGCATGCATAGCGCGGCCGCCTCGCGATCCCAGCGTGGCAGCACGACGATCGTCGCACTGGAAAAAACCGCGCTGTTCATGCCACCCTGCATGCCCGTCACATGAAAAAACGGCAGCACCGATAGATAGATTCCGTCCGCCGGGGCCGAGAACCACACGCAACCGCCGAGCAGCGTGCTCATCACGCTGCGATGCGTGTGCATGCATCCCTTCGGCTTGCCTGTCGTGCCGGACGTGTACGGCATCACGCACAGATCGTCGGGACCGGTGGTGAGTGGACCAGGCGCAATGCGCCGCTCGAGCACGTCGCGCCACGGCGTTACACCCGGTGTGTCGAACGTTTTGCGCGGGGCAGACACGAATTCAGGCACCGTAATCGGCGACGGACGCTTCAGATAGTCGCTATACGTCGCGACGATCGCATACTTGAGTCCCTGATCGGGCGCGTCGCCCATCAGCGGTTCGACCTGTGGAAACAGGCATTGCGGCGCGATGATCGTGGTCGCGCCGCTATCCTCCACGTAGTGACGCAACTCCGTCGTCAGGTTCATCGGATTGACCGGCACGACCACCGCGTTCGCGCGCAAGATCCCGTAGTACGCGAGGATCCATTGCGGACTGTTCTGCATATAGAGCAGCACGCGGTCGCCGGCCTTTACGTGGCATTCCTGCTGGAGAAATCCCGCGATCCGTTCGGCTTCGTCCTTGAACTCGGCGAAGGTGACCGGCGTGTCGTAGAAAATGATGAAGGGTTTGTCGGGAAAGCGCGCCGCCGATACCTCGGCGTTATAGAAAATGTTGGTCTGCGGCAGCGTCAGATGCAGCGGCACTTGCGGCGGCCAATGCGGATGATGGCGTTCGTTCATAGGTGTCTCCTGCTTTTACGATCTGTGCGCGCCGGGGTTGCGCGTGGTTCACGCATCATTCGCGCGCAGCGCACGCCGCGCCTTTGTTTACGTGAGCAAAGCGTGTGAGCAAAGCGCGGCCGCAGCCCTCGCGCCCTGCTCTTCAAACGGTGCGTCAGACGATGATGGCGCCGCCGTCCACCGCGAAATACTGGCCGGTGATATGGCGCGATGCCTCGCTCGCGAGGAACACGACCGGGCCCTTCAGGTCCTCTTCGCCGCCGAGCCGCTGCAAAGGCGTGCGCTTGACGATCATGTCTTCGAGCTTGTCGAGCAGCCCCGCGGACATCTTTGAAGGAAAGAAACCCGGACAGATTGCGTTGACGTTGATGTTGTACTTGCCCCATTCCGCCGCTAGCGCGCGCGTGAAGTTGATCGCCGCGGCCTTCGACGTGTTGTACGCAATCGTGTTCATGCCGGGCGGCGAACCCGTCAGGCCCGCGACCGAGGCAATGTTGATGATCTTGCCGGCGCGGCGCGGGATCATGCTGCGCTTGCCGACTTCGCGGGCAAGAAAGAACGGCGCGTTGACGTTCAGGTTCATCACCTTGTGCCACGCTTCGTCCGGATAGTCCTCGGCGGGCGCACCCCATGTCGCGCCCGCGTTGTTCACGAGAATATCGATCTGGCTGTGCAGGCCGAGCACTTCATCCACCAGCCCCGGAATCCCCTCGAAACGCTGCAGATCGTTGACGACGGTCTGCACCTCGATGCCCTGGCTCTGCAAATGCGCTTTCGCCTCGGCGAGCTCGTCGGCCTTGCGCGCCGTGATCGCGACGCGGCAGCCCATCTCTCCGAGTGCCTCGGCCATTTGCAGGCCAAGTCCACGCGAACCTCCGGTGATCAGTGCAACTTTGCCGTCCAGTCGAAACAGGTCTTTCACTGACATTGCGACGCTCCTCCAGATTGCCCAGGTTGTTCTGCTATGCAGACGTCTATTCCAGATTTTCTGACCATCATACGTGCCGAAATTCGGCGTGTAAATAAAAGCACGCTCATTCACTTTCGATATAAACTGACACGCATCGCTTGGCTGGCGGATCATTGGGACTTACCCGGATACCGCGTTTTTCAATCGGGCCGCGCTCATGCGATGCGCGTTGTTTTGCGCAGCCGTTCCGCATAGCGGCTTCTTTTTTGGCAGGCCCTATCCCATGCCTGATGCGCTGATCATCAACTCACGCGAGTTTGTGATTGCGTGGACGTGGTTGCGGCAAGCGCTGATTGCAAGCGCGGCACTCACCGGGGCTACGAGCGACGCCGAGCGCGACTTCTATCGCGGCAAGCTGCAAGCGTGTCAGTGGTTTTTCCGTTGGGAATTGCCGCGCGTCTCACTCATGCTCGCAACGCTGCGCGGCCTCGACGACACGACGCTCACCATGTCGCCTCACTGGTTCTGATCGCAGACCCAGATCGTGGACAGCAGCAGTTCAATGCGACAGCGCGCTTTCGAGCTGCGTCACCACGTCGATCAGACGTGGCCGCACTTCTTCGAGCAGAAACTCTTTCGAGAGCTTGAACGAGGGCCCACCTACATTGATCGCCATGGCCGGCAGTTCGCCGCCGGGCTGGAACGCGCGCGCAATGCCGTTCACATCCTTCTGCCAGTCGCCGAACGAGGTTGCGACACCGAGCGTGCGGTAATCGTCGAGCGCCTTCTCGATGCCGCGCCGGGTTGTCGGCCACGCTACGTGATCGAGCTCGCGCACCTGCTCCATGAAGCTGAGCCGTTCATGCTCAGGAACCGCCGCCAGCTTTTTCAACGCCAGAGGGTTTGCTGGAGTATTGTTTAAGCGCGCCGGGAGCTTCACAACGTCAATCCTCTATAAGACAGCGGGCTCCTCGCGGGCGGTGCAACGCTCGCAAGCGCGTGGTTTTTTTCATGCAACGATGCGAAATCAATTTTTCGAGGAATGGAGAAACCGTGAAAACAGTCAAACTTTTGAAAGCACTCGGCATCGCGTTGTGCGTGGCGGTAGCGTCCAGCGCCTATGCCCAGTCGAGCGACGCGATGGCGACGACCGATACGGCCGCGCCTGCTGCTAGTGCGAAAGCGACCAGGAAGATGGACCGCAAGCTGGGTCTGGACGTGCGTAAGGCGTTGGCGAAAGCGCAGGGTTTTGATGTGTCGAACGTGTTTGTCCGGGCGCGTGGCGGCGCAGTGACTTTGACTGGGACGGTGCCCGATGGGGCGCAGATTCCAAAGGCGGAAGAAGTCACCAAGAGTGTCGCCGGCGTGAAGTCGGTGAACAACAAGTTGACTATTGGGACGCCTAATGGCGGCGGGGGTTAAAAACTAGACACTCACGAGCCCCGTCAGTGGCCGGACCTCCCCGAACAGCGCTCTTGCCGAGCGCTGAGGATCCAGCCCGAAGGTCTCGCTCGTGATGCCGGCGATCAATGCATCGAGCGACAGGGTCGGCTTCAGGTCGCGCGCTTCGTAGAGGTCGCCGGGTTTAAGACCGGGCCAGTCGGCGAGCACGCGCCCTCCCGCCACCGCGCCGCCGATCACCATCGCCACCGAACCGGTGCCGTGATCAGTGCCGCCGGTGCCGTTGGCCGCGGCGGTCCTGCCGAACTCCGTCGCCACCAGCACGGTGGTTTTGCTCCACAACGGGCCCATGCCGTCGCGCAACGCGGCCAGCATCGTGTCGAGCGCTTTCAGCTGATTCGCGAGCCGCGGATTCTGCGCGCTATGCGTATCCCAGCCGCCCGTTTCGATCATCGCAATGCGCGGGCCGTCGTCGCGCGAAAGAAAGCTGGCCGCAAGCTTGCCCAGACTCGCTGGATCCTGACGCGGGCCAGCGTCGCCCGCAAGTCCACGCGCGGCCATCGCCGACTCCCACAGCGGCCGCAGTTGCGCATCCTGGTCGTACAGTTGCGAGACCCGCGCGAGCAGATCGTCCGGTGCTTGCGGCAATGCCGAGGGCGCGTACGATGTCACCTCCGCGTTGCCGCGCAGCGCCATCGGCACGGTCGGCGCGAAGGCGATCGCACGCTCGCGCGTGGCCGGCAACAACGCGAGGAGCCGGTTCAACCAGCCGTCTTTCATCTGATACGGCGACGCGCCGCCGGTCTCGAGCACGTTCTGACCGTCGAAGTGCGAGCGGTCGCGATACGGCGACGCCACCGCATGCACGAACAGCGCCTGGCGATCCGCATACATCGCGGCGGTCTGCGCGAGCGCCGGGTGCAGCGCGAAGGTGCCGTCGAGCCGCGTGGCAATGGAGGTATCGATCGCCAGCGCGCCGCGCAGTTTTGCGTAGTCCGGTTCGGCGTACGGCACGACGATGTTCAAACCATCGGCAGCGCCGCGCTGGATCACGAACACGAAACGGCGCTCGGTGGCGACATTCGCGAACGCGATATGCGGCGATACGAAAATCGCGCCCGCACCGGCAGAAGCAGCGGCGAAGCCCAGAAACTTGCGGCGGGAAAGCATGGCATTCATCTCCGTTGAAAATCCGGCGAGACCAGAAGCAGCGCAATTGCGGTCGATGCGCTTTCGGCACGCGACACTGCGGCGGCAGTCGGCGCACTGAGCGAACCAGCCAGCAAGGTCTGGCCGAGCGCGCGTGCGTCGAGCCGGTCGCCGACGCGGGCTGCGAAGCGCTGCGCTACCTCGACCCGGCGCACCAGCGCATCGGGCGCGGCCCAGCTCGCTGCAATGTCGTCATAACCGGCGGGCGAACCCGGCCGCCACACCGGCTGGCCGAGTTGCGTCAGGATGGGCGCGGCCTGCAGGTTGCCGAGGTCTTGCCAGCCGAGTCCGCGCATCGAAGAAAGGGTCCATTCCCACGGTGTCTTGAACTTGACGGCTACCGGCGACCACGCTTGCGGCATGTCCAGCAACGCCCGGTAAACCGTGGGCAAATCGCCGCCGCTGCGCGCAAACGCGCTCGCCAGCCGCTCCGTCACGTCCGCAGGCGGATTGTCGGAGACGAAATGCCGTGCGAGTTTGCCGCCGATGTGCTGTGCGGTCGCCGGCGCACTCGCGAGGTCGTGCAGGATCGCAAGTGCCTGCTCGTCGCCTGACTGGTCGTACCGGCGCCCCATGATGGTTCGCGCACCCGGTTCATGTAGCGCCGTGCGAAACACGAAGCTGCCGGGCGGCGCGCTGTTCGGCTGAGCGCCTTGATAAGCGGCCACGCTCCAGCCGGTCAGCGCGCGGGCGAATTCGGTGACGTCCTGCTGGCTATAACCACTGCGCACGCCCAGCGTGTGCAGTTCCATGATTTCGCGCGCGAGATTCTCGTTCAGGCCGCGTCTGCGATCCGGATTGCGCTGCGCGGCGCGCATCGCCGCGACGCTGTCGGGGCCGACCGAGCGCGTCTGATCGAGAAACAACTGCATCGCCGGATGACGCTCGACGGCGATCAGCATGTCTTCGAAACGGCCCAGCACGTGCGGGCGGATCGCTTCCGCTTCGAATGCGCCTGCCAGCACGGCGACGCCCGGTTTTTCGGCGGACACCGCGAAGTGGTTCGCCCAGAAGTGGACCAGCCGCTCGATGAACGGCGTCTGCGTGGTGAGCGCGCTTGCCACCCGCGCATTGACCGATGATCGGTAGAGGTCCAGAACTTCGCTGCGTAACGCTTTTCTTTCGGCTTGCTGCGCGGCTTGCGCGTCGCTCTGGGAAGCAGTCTGCACGTTGGCCGGTTGCGTGGCTGGAGCGTCACTCGCGCTTTGCCGGATCTGCTGCGCTTGCTGGTTCTGCGCCTGCTGGTTCTGCGCTTGCTGGTTCTGCGCTTGCTGGTTCTGCGCTTGCTGGTTCTGCCGGTTCTGCACGCGCTGTTGCTCGAACTCGGCAGCAAGCGCCACCGAATCGGGTTGACTCGTCCACGCAGCGGGCCGCGGCTGATACTGCTCGAACTGCGCGAGCAGCCATCCTTTCGGATCGGCGGGCGGCGTGTCGTCGGCACGCGCGCCTAGGCCGAAGCGGTTGAGCGCAAGCGCTGCGGCGTTGACGTTCGGTGTGGTGGCCATACCGTCCTCTTCGGCGTTGGATATAAGCTTTAAACGGCCACCACGATGAATTCCGTCGCGCGGCTATGGAATTTTTTTATTCGCCCGCTGGTTCGCTTGCCGGCCGGTTCGCCGGCTTGTCTGCATTCCCGGCTGCTTGCGGCTCACGCCATTGTCCCCGCAGCTTCAGGCTCTCGGCGAATTTGACGCGCTCCTCGGGCGACAGCGTCGCCGCGAAATCCGCCACGCTGCTTTCCACCTGCGCCCGCAGCGCGCTATCAGCCTCGCGCGTGCGTGCCAGCGCGGCGTCGAGCGCAGCGCGATCCAACTGCGGCGCGGCCAGCAGACGCAGCACTTCGCGGCGCCCTTCGCGCCCCTCTTGCGCAAACTGACGCCCCTCGCGCCGCGCGTTCTTCAAGCCATCGACGAAAGCCTTCTGGCGCTCGGCAGACAGCGTCCCGGCGGCGAAACGCAAGGCGCGCTGCTGCGCCAGCACCGTGCCCGTTGCGCCGTGCGCCGCGAACCATTGATAAGCACCGCCGACAATCGCGCCCAATAAAAACACATTGAGCACCAGCGAGGCCACCAGCACGAATTTCCATGACCGGCCGTTCATTCGCCGCTCCAATCGGCGGAAGAACCGCCGAAACTCGAAGTTAAATAAGACGCGTCGCGCACTTGCTCCGCGGTCCCCGTCAAGACGAAAAACGACACCGCGAACGCGCCCGCCAAGCCGCCCAACAGGCCGGCGCCCGCCACCGCCGCGCCTGACCACCAAAGCCGGCGGCGCGGTGCAGCCGGCCGCCGCACCGGCGCGCTCGCGACGATGCGCTCGTGCAATGCCGCGTCCGGCGGGTCGACCGTATCGCCGGCAAGCCACGCATCGATTCCGGCCGCTTCAGTCAATACTGCGTCGGCCTCGGTACGATGCAGCGCGGCCCATGCCTCAGCCGCCGCGCGCTCCTGTTCCGGCCAGCGGCGCGGATCGGCGCCGTAGGCTTCGACGATCTGGTGAAATCTTTCGCGCGTCATGACTTGTCCTCGTTAAGGCCGCTGCCGGCCAGTTGAGCGCGCAGATTGCGGCGTGCGCGAGCCAGCAGACTTTCCAGAGCATCGACGCTGATACCCATCAGGGCGGCAGCGTCGATGTTCGACATGTCCTGGTAGTAGTTGAGCACCAACGCTTCACGCTGCCGTGCCGGCAACGCGGCCAGCGCCTCGCGAACCCGCTGATCCCTGGCGCGGGTTTCGAGTGCCGCTTCGGGCAGCGCGGCGGGGTCGACCTCGTCCGGCAACTCGGCATGCGGATCTTCGCGCCGGCCGCGTAGCCGGTCGTAGCAGAGATTGAGCGCGACTCGATGCACCCAGGTGTCGAACCTCGCCTCGCCCTCTTTCCATCGCGACGCCTGTTTCCAGATCCGCACAAAGACTTCCTGCGCAACGTCTTCCGCTTCCATGCGGTCGCCCAGCATGCGCGTGGCGAGCGCCAGCAAGCGTGGCAGTTTGCGCGCGACGAGCGAGCGCACGGCGGCCGGCTCCTGTCGACCGACCCGCGCCACCAGGTCCGCGTCGGGATCTCGCTCGCTCAAGGCGTACAGCTCCGTGGCGCGGGCCTGGTGTCTTGCCGCCGATGGTCGGCGCGCGCGAACGACGCTGGTTCGGTGAACCGCCTTCGCGAACATGCGCTATTCACTTGCCGTCGCTCCTTTGGATGCACTCCACGTGCTCCTCCAGTACGCAGATCGTTACTGGGTGACGTCCGGCGCCTGGCTTCCAGGTCCGTAGCAATCAATATACGACGACCGCCGGGCGATAGTAGGCCGGCCGCGCCGGGACAACGACACATCCGGCGAGCGTAGCCGCCAGGAGGACAATCAGGAGCGTTTTCATGGCAACCCTGTCTGGTTGTGTTGTAGCGCCTGGCGTCTGGTGCCAGGCCGGCACGGGTGCGGCGGCTATGCCGTCAGGCCCAGTGGCCTTCGACCCAGCGCCAGTTGGGACCGCGCTGCACCCAATGGCCCGGTACCCAGCGATAGCCGGCACGCACTGGCTGCCAGTGGCCGCCCACCCATACATAACGCCCATGGTCCCAGCGCCAGCGGCCCTGATCCCAGACGTAGCCGACGCGCGGTGCCGGAATGACCTCCACACGCGGTGGGGGTGGCGCTGTGGGGGCCACGATGATGGCTTGCGCCGATGCAGGGGCTGGTGCGGCTGATAGCGCCGCGGTGGCCGCAAAGGCGGCCATGAGTAGGCGGGCCGGTTTGGTCAGTGACATGGTGGTTGCTCCCGCGTTGTGCCGGAGGCCGGAAAGGCTCCGTTTCTTGTTAAACGACGGAGGCGGAAAAATCCGTCGCTAGTTTTTTCTTTTCACAGAGAAATGCCGCCGCCAAGGCAACCAGACCAAGAAACCTGACGCCGTAGGCAACCCTCAACCGCGCCGCATCAGTTGCATCCGCACCGATTCGAGTTCGTGCGGTAGCCGCCGCCGCAACGCAATCCGCCATGCGTCATGGCGTTATAAGCAAAACCGCACGCCCCTCCCTTAACCGGCCGCGCCGCACTGCCCGAGCCGGTGCGGTATCCTTCCCGATTCCGCAAACCTCTATCCGTACCCCCGCCAGATGGCCGATTTCCCTTTCGACGCCGTACTCTTCGACTGCGACGGCGTGCTCGTCGACTCCGAACCCATCACCAACCGCGTGCTGACCGAGATGCTCGGCGAGCTGGGCTGGCGCCTGAGTGTCGAAGAGACGATGCGTATTTTCGTCGGCAAAGCCGTCAAGGATGAAGCACCGCTGATCGAAGCGCGCACCGGCTTCGCGATCACCACGGAGTGGCTCATGCAATTTCGAGCGCGCCGCAACGCCGCGCTCGATCGGGAACTGGTGGCGATTCCTGGCGCGGCCGCCGCAGTACACGCGCTGCACACGGCACTCGATGGACGCATCGCGGTGGCCTCGGGCGCCGACCGGATCAAAGTGGAATTGCAACTGACGAAGGCCGGCATCCTCGACTGCTTCGAAGGGCGCATCTTCAGCGGTCACGAAACGCCTCGCAGCAAGCCGTTTCCCGATGTCTATCTGGCCGCAGCCAAAGCATTGGGCGTGGACCCGAAACGCTGCGCGGTCGTGGAAGATACCGTGACGGGCGCAACCGCGGGTGTGGCGGCCGGCGCCACGGTGTTCGGATACTGCCCGCGAGAACTGGGCCACAGCAGTGCAACTGCACTGCATGGCGCCGGCGCGGTTCACGTCTTTCAGGACATGGCGGAGTTACCCGCCTTATTGACTGAATGGCGCGGCGCGCAGCACTGAAGCTGCGGGCTATCGTTACTCGAACGCGGGATCGATCGGGACGCGATAGCCCACCGCGAGCCGGTTAGTCTCGTTCGCCATCCCTACCACCGCCAGCAGTTCGCCGAACATCTCGTCGGTCATGCCGGCGCGGCGCGCCGCGGCCGGCCGCCAGTGTGTCGAACACGCACGGCATG
>NZ_JBYSWU010000076.1:16974-25701 GCF_058781505.1 Paraburkholderia sp. FW306-2-2C-D06C
CGGGGGCGGGGCGCGCCGCGGCCGTATGACTGGCGACCCACATCAAATCTGTCAGCAGCGCGCGATCGTCATCTGCACGACGGATTTCCCGCCGCCGTTGCTGCGCGAAACGCAGCGTTGCACTATTGCGCCGCGGCGCCTGAAAAAAGCCGGGGCCGCCACGCTTACGTTCACAATCTGGTCCTATCGAGCGGACGCAGCAACTGCCCGCTCGCGCTGTCTTCGACATGCCACCCGGCCGCCTTCAACGCTTCGCGCAGGCGGTCGGCCTCGCTCCAGTCTTTGCCGGCTCGGGCCTTCTCACGCTGCCCGGCCAGCAGCGCGATATCCGCGGGAATGGCAAACGTGTCCGCCTTCCAGTCCGCGAGCCGCAATCCAAGCACGGTATCGAAGCAATCGACGGTGGCCCGTTGCGTCGCCGCCGGCAGATCGCTTTTAACGAGTTCCCACAACACAGCAAGCGCGCGCGGCAAATTCAGATCCTGGTCGACCTCGGCCTTGAAGCGGGCCACGAAATGCGCATCGGGTGTGCCGCCTTCCGGCCATTGCGCGTAGATTCTACGCAAGCGATCCAAGGCGGCTTGCGCGGCGTCGAGCGCGTCCGCGTTGAAACACAAAGTACTCCGATAGTGGGCGGTCAGGCATAAATAGCGATACGCCAGCGCATCGATGCCGCGGTCGATCAACGTCTGCAGGCGTACGAAGTCGCCAGCCGACTTCGACATCCTGGCGGCATCGAGCATAAGGAAATGGCCGTGCATCCAGAAGTTCGCCAGACGTGTGCCGTGGCGCGCCTGCGTCTGCGCAATTTCATTGCTGTGATGCACAGCGATATGGTCTTCGCCGCCGCAATGAATATCGAACCACACGCCAAGATATTTCGCCGACATCGCCGAGCATTCGATATGCCAACCCGGAAAGCCGCGCCCCCACGGACTGTCCCACTCCATTTGCCGCGTCGCATCGGATGGACTGAACTTCCATAGCGCGAAGTCCGTAGCGCGCAGTTTCTCGCCTACCGCAACGCGCTTGCCGGCCTGCAAGCCAGCCACATCGAGACGCGCCAGAAAACCGTAGTCGTCCTGTTTGCTCGTGTCGAAATACACGCCATCGGAAGTCCGATACGTGTAGCCGTTGCGTTCGAGCTCGGCGATGAAAGCGATCTGTTCGGCGATGTGATCGGTCGCACGGCACCAGACGGCAGGCTCCCGCAAGTTGAGCGCCCGCCAGTCGCTCATGAAGGCCGTGGTATATCGCTCGGCGATCGCCCATGCCGATTCGCCGGTGCGCCGGCTGCCCTTCTCCATTTTGTCTTCGCCTTCGTCGGCATCGGAGACGAGGTGGCCGACGTCGGTAATATTGACGACGTGCCGCACGGCGTAGCCGTTCAACGCCAGTACTCGCCGCAGCACGTCCTCGAACACATAGGTCCGAAGATTGCCGATATGCGCGTGGTCGTACACCGTCGGGCCGCAGCAATACATGCCCACGTAATCCGGATTGATCGGCGTGAAAGTGCGCATGGTGCGCGACCAGGTGTCGTACAAGGCAAGCGGCATTTGAATTCCCTTGGCGTTGAGCGCACTAAAAACGAAACGGCGAAACAAAAAAGCCACCGGTCTCATGACGGGTGGCCTCAGGGACATGAACGTGTACCGATCGACTCGCTAGACGCAAGCTCCCCTTGGCAGGCTGCAACAGCATGCGTGCATGGAATGCAAACGGGAAAGGATAGAAGCGTTCATGGAAACGATGCTAACGCGTGTTTCCGGGCGGGTCAATGCGGAGCGCCGCGTATTTTGAACGCGCGTGCCTTCGAGCGAATCGAGCGAAAAAAACCCGCCATACTTTCCCCTGACGGGGCTTTGCTTCACAACTGCTGTCGCTTAACGGGACATCATGTGCATGCTGACGTTATGCATTGCGGAGCCAATTCATCGAAAAACACCTTGAAACAAGGGCTACAACGTCATGCCAGCCTTGTTTGCGCAGCGTTGATTCACGCGCAGGTGTGGCGCAAAAACGCCGCGACCTTGACAGGAACGCAGCGCTTGCGGTGTCGAAGTGTCGCGGTGCGATCAGCCCGGTGAGCGGGCGGCGGCGACAGCCGGCGCGGCCGCCTGCAAATGAGCGCCGCCGTCGGCCGGTGCGGACTCCGAAGGATGTGCGGTGCTGCGTTCCGATTGCGCGAGCAGCGTGCCGACCGACGGATCGATCGCATCGGTGAACGGCTTGGGATCGAGGCCGATCGCCAGCACCAGCAATGCCATTGCGCCGAGCAAAACGAACTCGCGTCTGCCGAGATCCATCAGCTTCGCAACGCGGGCATTCGCAATCGCGCCGAAGATCACGCGCTTGTACATCCACAGCGTGTAGGCCGCGCTCAGAATCAGTGTCGTCGCGGCGATTGCGCCGATCCAGAAATTGAAACGGATTGCACCCATCAGCACCATGAATTCGCCGACAAAACCCGAGGTGCCGGGCAAGCCGATATTGGCCATCGAGAACAGCATCACGAACGAAGCGAACTTCGGCATGGTGTTGGCAACGCCGCCGTACTCGGCGATCGAGGCCGTTTGCGTGCGGTCGTAGAGCATGCCCGTGCACAGCAGCATCGCGCCCGACACCACGCCGTACGACAGCATCTGCACGATCGCACCGGCCTGGCCGATACGATTGAAGACGAACAGGCCGAGCGTGACGAGTCCCATGTGCGCGACCGTCGAATACGCGAGCAGGCGGCGCATATCGGTCTGCACGAGTGCCAGCAGACTCGAGTAAATCACCGCGACCAGCGACAGCGTGATCATCATCGGCGCGAAGAAGTGACTTGCCTGCGGCGCGATCGGCAACGCGAAGCGCAGCAAACCATAACCGCCAAGCTTGAGCATGCCGATCATCACGGCGGCGCCGGTCGGTCCGTCGAGGTGGACATCCGGCAGCCACGTATGCAGCGGCCACATCGGCACCTTCACACCGAACGCGGCGAGGAAACCGAGGAAGATCAGCACCTGCGGCATGGTGCCCAGATGCGTTTCACGCCATTGCGCAAGGTCGAAACTGTGCGTCTGCGTGTACAGATACAGCATCGACATCAGCATCATCAGCGAGCCGAGGAACGAGACGAAGAAGAACTTGACCGCTGCATACGAGCGGTTCGAGTGCCCCCACGTGCCGATCAGCAGGTAGAGCGGAATCAGCGTCGCTTCGAACGAAATGAAGAACAGCATGCCGTCGAGCGATGTGAAGACGCCTTGCATGAAGCCCGACAGCATCAGAAACGCGCCGAAATACTGCGCAGTGCGCTCGGTAATCGACTCCCACGAGGCGATCACGATGATGATGGTGGTGAGCGCGGTCAGCGCGACCAGCCACAGCGAAATGCCATCCACCCCCACATGCCACGCGATGTCGAACGTCGGCGACCATCTGACGTTCTCGACGAACTGCATGGCCGTCACGTCATTGCGAAAGTGGGTGACGAGCGGAATGACCGGCAGGAAACCCGCTACCGCGCCTGCGAGCGCGAGCAGCCGGGTACGGCCGCGCGCCTGATCTGATCCGGCACGCAACACCACCAGGCCGGCAACAATGGGGATCCAGATTAGAAGGCTAAGAAGCGGAGGCAATGACATGTGTTCTTTTCGATACTTGAAGTACAAAACACCACATCAATGCCTTCAAAACAGAAAGCATTGAAATGTATTTGAAGGACTTGGTTCGCTGAGGAGGTCGGAGCGGTGCTAGTCGACGTTTATTTGAGGCAAATCAGCAAGGAGTAAGAGATTACCCTTATCTAAAAAATTTTGCAGCGCATCAAGACAAAAAGATGTTTTCTGAAACGCGCCGTTGCAGAGCGTGGGTCTTGCGAAAAAAGATGAAATGTGCAAACGCACAATTGGATTGCGAGGCGCGAGGTCTGTGGAAGCCCGTTATGCTCTGAAACAGGGCATTTTTCGACCATCACCTCGCGAAGTGCGCCGTCGACCCGCGTTAGCAGATAGCAAATTGAAAGCTTGAGGCCGTGGAGTGTGACTCGACTCTCGCCGCACCTCTTTTTCGGATCTGCTTCGCCTGTTAATCGCAACCCGAATATACTGCGGCGATTCAGGGCCGCTGCTCGTGCACGATGCACATGTTTCTTCGCATCGCGCGACGCCGCCCTCGCCGGCCAGACTTATCGGATACCGCATGGTGCTTCGTAATGAAGGTGTCGCTCCCGCGCTCGAGTGCCGCGCGCTGAGTAAAACGTACGGCGGCCGCGTCGTGCTTGCGCAACTCGATTTCGCCCTGGAGCCCGGTGAATTCGTCGCGATCATGGGCGACTCGGGCGTCGGCAAATCGACGTTGCTGAATCTGATTGCGGGCCTCGACCGCGCGGATAGCGGCGATGTGATGATCGACGGCAGCGCAGTTTCCCGTCTCGATGACAACGCGGCGACGCGTCTGCGCCGGCAAAAACTCGGCTTCGTGTTCCAGGCGTTTCACGTGCTGCCCCATCTGACGCTCGCGCAGAATGTGGCCCTGCCTCTGCTATTGAACGAGCTGCCTACTGCCGGCGCGCTCGATATGCTCGCAGCCGTAGGCTTGAGCGGTCGCGGCGATGACTTTCCGCGGCAACTGTCGGGCGGGGAACTGCAGCGCGTCGCCATCGCGCGAGCGCTCGTGCATCACCCCAAATTGATCCTCGCCGACGAACCCACCGGCAACCTCGACCCCGCTACCGCGCACGAGGTGCTCGCTCTGTTCCGCGCGGAATGCAAGGCAAACGGCGCGGCCACGATCATGGTCACGCATTCGGAAGCGGCCGCGGCGATTGCCGACCGTATCCTGATTCTGAGCGACGGCGGCTTGCATGCATCGGGTCGTGCCGTGCTTTCCGGTTCGCTCGCCGATTCGCACTCCACGGCGCCTTCAGCCGATGATGCGCGCTGAGCCGAGGTCACTGCTGTTCATGAGAGGCCACCGCATCCTCTCGCGCTGGCTGCTTGGCGCCGAGTGGCGCAGCCATCGCGGGCGCGCATTGGTCGCTATCGCGACAATCGCGCTCGGCGTGGCGCTCGGTTATGCCGTTCAACTCATCAACAGTGCGGCCTTCAATGAATTCTCCGCGGCAACTCGAAGCCTGTCGGGCCAGGCCGATCTGCAAGTACGCGGCGCGCAAGCAGGCTTTAACGAGTCCATCTATCCGCGCTTGTCCAACGAGCCCGGCGTGGCGCTGGCCAGTCCCGTTCTCGCGCTCGATGTCAGCGTGCCGAATCAGAACACTCCGCTGCCGGTACTCGGCATCGACATCTTCAAGGCAAGCCGCATCGCGCCCGACCTGATCGGTGTGCCGTCGCCGGATCATCCGTACGATGCGCTCGCGGCCGACACGGTGTTTCTCTCGTCAGCGGCACAGCAATGGTTGAAGGTGAAAATCGGCGACTACGTGTCGCTGCGCAACGGCACGGAGATCGTGCGCTTACGCGTAGCCGGCGGCCTTGTGAGAACACGACCAGGCCAGCGGCTCGCGGTGATGGATATCGCCACCGCTCAATGGAAGTTCAGCAGCGTGGGCAAGCTCTCACGCATCGATCTGCAACTCGAACGCGGCGTCGATCGGGAACGCTTCAAGCGTTTTCTGCAAACGCGGCTCGGCAGCCAGTGGGTGATTTCCGAAACGCGCGACGCCGAAAGCCGCACCGACCGTCTATCGCGTGCCTATCGAATCAATATGAACGTGCTCGCACTGGTCGCGCTCTTCACCGGCGCCTTCCTGGTGTTTTCGACACAGGCCTTAGGGGTCGTGCGGCGCCGCGCGCAGTTTGCGATGCTGCGCGTGCTCGGGCTGACACGCGGCCAATTGTTGCGCCAGATTCTGATAGAAGGCGCGCTGCTCGGCTTGCTGGGTTCGTTGCCTGGACTCGCGCTCGGCTATGTCATGGCGAGCATCGCGCTGCGTTTTTTCGGCAGCGACCTGGGTGGCGGCTACTTTCCTGGCGTGCAGCCGCAAGTCGGTTTCGAACCGCTCGCCAGCATGCTGTTTCTGACGCTCGGCATCGCCGTGTCGGTACTCGGCAGCCTTGCACCTGCATTGGAAGCCGCCCGCGCGCGGCCGGCCACGGCGCTCAAGGCCGGCGCCGAAGAAGGCGCGTTGGCGCGGCTCGCTACGCCGTGGCCCGCGTTGGCGTGCCTTTTTGTTGCCGCCGTCCTCACACAGTTGCCACCCTGGTTCGACGCGCCTATCGGCGGCTATCTTGCCGTCGCCCTGTTGCTGGTGGGCGGCATTGCCTTGATGCCACGCGTCACCGCATCGATCTTCGGTGTGGCGAGCCGCGCGTTCGCCGCACGCCAGCGTGCCGGCGCCGCCGGCACGCTGGCGTTGGCGCGCCTCGCGAACGCACCGGGCCACGCATCGATCGCAATGGGCGGGGTGTTGTCGAGCTTCGCACTGATCGTCGCGATGGCGATCATGGTGGCCAGTTTCCGCGTTTCCGTCGAAGACTGGTTGAGCCACCTGCTTTTCGCCGACCTGTACGTCCGCATTGCGCCAAACAGCGACACCGGCGGCTTGCGGCCCGACGAACAGACTCTGCTGGCGGCCGTACCAGGCATCAAAGCAGCTGCGTTTGCTCGCATCTCGCATCTCACGCTCGATCCCGCGCGGCCGGACGTCGCCGTGCTTGCGCGTGAAATCGATGCGGCCGATCCGGGCGCAAATCTGCAAATGACGGGAGCGGTGCTGCCTCCTTCCGCATTGCATGATGGCGAAACACCTGTTTGGGTATCCGAAGCAATGCTCGACCTGTACGGTTACAAGCTCGGCCAACGCGTGCAGTTGCCGCTCGGCGAGCGCGGTCACGTGTTTGTGGTGGCCGGTGTATGGCGTGATTATGTGCGTCAGACCGGCGCGATCCAGATACGACTTGCCGACTATCGGCGCTTGACCGCCGACAATCGAGCGACCGACGTGGCCGTCACTGTTCAGTCAGGAACGAGTGTCGAACGCGTGATTGCGGGGTTGCGCGCGCTGCCCTTCGGTGAGTCGATGGATCTATCGCAACCGGACGAGATTCGCACGCGTACGCTGGTCATCTTCGATCGGAGTTTCGCTGTGACTTACCTTCTCGAGGCCGTCGCCATCGTGATCGGATTGTTCGGCGTGGCGGCGACGTTTTCTGCGCAAACGCTCGCGCGGGCTCGTGAGTTCGGCATGTTGCGGCACGTGGGCGTGGCCCGCACACAGATCCTCGCGATTCTTGCGCTGGAAGGCGGGATGCTCACCGCTTGCGGCATCGCGATAGGCTTCGTTCTGGGATTCGCGATCAGTCTGATTCTCGTGTTTGTCGTCAATCCGCAGTCGTTTCACTGGAGCATGTCGCTGCACATTCCATGGACGGTGCTGGGTACGGTTGCGCTTGTGATGCTGGTGTCATCGTGCTCGACGGCGGTGATCGCGGGGCGCGGCGCGGTGTCGGTGGATGCGGTGCGCGCGGTGAAGGAGGATTGGTGATGCGGGGGCTTTCGAAGGTTTGCACACTGCTGTGCACCGCTTTGTTGATTCACGCGTCGGCATTCGCCGCCGCGCCAGAATTCACGGCAGTCACACCGGACCATCCGATCGTCTTTCCTCAGGACAGTGGCGCACACGCGTCTTTTCGCACCGAGTGGTGGTATGCAACCGGTTGGCTCACTACACCCGATAATCGGCCGCTTGGTTTCCAGATCACTTTTTTCCGCTCGGCGACTGGCCACGATCCTGCCGATCCGAGTGCATTTGCGCCTTCGCAATTGATCATCGCGCACGCCGCGCTAAGCGATCCTGCCGTCGGGCACCTCACGCACGATCAACGCATCGCCCGTCAGGGCTTCGGACTCGCCTACGCCAAACCGGACAATACCGACGTCAAACTCGATGCATGGAAAATCGTGCGCGCTGTCGACGGCCATTACGACGTGACAGTCGATGCCAACGGTTTTTCGTTGCATCTCTCGCTGACGCCGACGCAAGCTCCCTTGGTGCAAGGCGAACGCGGGTACTCGCGCAAAGGTCCCAGGCCCGAGCAGGCGAGTTATTACTACAGCGAGCCGCAATTGCGCGTGGCCGGCAGCGTAGTCCGGCCGGCCGCGGCGAGCGTCGCAGCGAAGCACGAGACGGCCGTCACCGGCGCCGCATGGCTCGATCATGAATGGTCGAGCACCCTGCTTGACGCCGATGCGGTGGGATGGGATTGGCTCGGCGCAAACCTGACGGATGGCTCGGCTTTGATGGCGTTCAAGGTACGCGGCCGCGACGGACATGCGATATGGGCACATGCAACGCTGAGGAACCGCGACGGCCACACCACAACGTTCGACCCCAGCCAGGTCGACTTCACACCGGTCCGCGCATGGCGCTCGCCGCGTACGAACACGTTATACCCTGTATCGATGACAGTCAAAACCGGAGCACTTAGCTGGCAAGTCGATCCGCTGATGGACGATCAGGAACTTGACTCGAGGCAGTCGACCGGTGCGGTGTATTGGGAGGGTGCGGCGCGTGTGAGCCGCGAAGGTGTCGCTGTCGGACGCGCTTATCTGGAACTCACCGGTTATGCGCATGCGCTCAGACCAGGCAAGAACTGAATCGCTGTTTTCATATGCGTTTTTAAGGCGCATGAATTTAGACGCCGTAAACGCAGAAACCCCACCGTTCTGGGTGGGGTTTCTGGTGCTGCTGGGGAGCCTGACGATGACCTACTTTCA
>NZ_JBYSWU010000077.1:0-25070 GCF_058781505.1 Paraburkholderia sp. FW306-2-2C-D06C
GCCGAGCTCGACAGGCTCGTCACGTTACTGTTCGTCGTGCTGAGGTTGCTGTTCGTCGCGGTCAGGCTCGTCGACAGCGAGCTCACGCCGCTTTGCGCTGTGCTGATGCCCGCCGCGGCCGAGCTCGACAGGCTCGTCACGTTACTGTTCGTCGTGCTGAGGTTGCTGTTCGTCGTGTTCAGGCTCGTCGACAGCGAGTTCACGCCGCTCTGTGCCGTGCTGATGCCCGCCGCCGCCGAGGTCGACAAGCTCGTCACGTTACTGTTCGTCGTACTGAGGCTCGTGCTCACCGAGTAAAGCTGACCGCCGTTGACCGCATCCGTCGAGCCCGATGCCACGTTCCCATTCGCCACATTGATGATCTTGCGCTCGTTGCCTGACGATCCCACCGACACCGAGTTCGCCTGCGCCTGGGTCGCTACCGAGTTCGCTCCCAGCGCAACGGAGTTCAACCCCGTGGCCGTCGCCATATAGCCAATCGCCGTGGTGTTAGTGATGTTCAGGGGACTCCCGCTGCTTCCCGACCCTGCGGACACGCCCACCGCCACATTCCCACTTCCATTCACGTACTGCCCAGCGTTCGCTCCGATTGCCGTGTTGTTGCTGCCACTTACATATGTGCCCGCATTGGCTCCACTCCCCGTGTTGTAGTTGCCCGTCACGGATGCGCCCGCATTGAATCCATATTCCGTGTTGTCGTTGCCCGAGACCCAGGCGTTTGTGCCGCTCAAAGCTCCGTAGAACGTGCTTTCAATTCCTGTGGCCGTCGAGGGGTACCCCGAATTGACGCCACAAACAGAGTTGGTACCGCAAGGATGATCCGCCGCCCATACCAACTGCGGCAAAGACATACAGGTGCCGGCCGCCAACGCTGCAGCAGCCACGGCCCGCACCCGCCGCACAGCCCGGGTTCGCCCGCCCGACTTCCCCTGTCCCGCCACGCTCTCCCCGACAACAACCATCTGATTCAGCCTGCGGCTGAAAATGCACTTATAGATCTTGTTCACGACTTCCCCCGTTGTCTATCATCGCTAGTTCATCGAAAGCGCTTGCAGGCAGGTTCCCCAGTCGGAACGCCTCTGTTGTCTGTACGTCACCACATCTGGATACCACGAGGTATCCGAATACCACCGCCAATCGGCATGCTTTTGCAGTAGTACACGCGTCCTCAGACCGAGCGCACCGGCAAGATTGGCACTCGACGTGCACACCGACACGACTTCATCCATGCACTGCATCGCAGCCGCAGTCCGGCCGAAGTCGGTTAAAAAGAATGAGAGATCGGTAATATGCAAGTCGGGTACGCCTTCTAAAGCGGCACGATGCTCAGCGGGCATCAGCGAATAGAAGTGCACGTCACTAATGTCTTTGAGATAAGCGTTCAGCAGGTCTGATGGCACGTTGCGCGCACGCCGGTTCGACGTCGTTGAGACGGGATTGGCAGACCACACGATTCCGATACGCCGACACCCATCGCCTGATTGCGACGACGCGACTAGCTCCCGAGCAGCGGCCTGATCTTCAGGTGCGGGATTCAGATAAATCGCCGGTGCAGGCTTCTCCACCCACAACGGTAAGTGGCCGATCGGGCTGTGCCATATACGTGACGACTGTTTAACGATCATGCAAAGATCAGGCTCTTGCGTGACCATCCCCCCCAACACGTACGCTGACGGAAAGCTCGCGCGGAAAAGCCGCACCAGAGCGGGCCGGCACACCACCACCACCCGCGTTCCCGCCGAACGTGCCCGCGCCAGCAGCGAAGGCAGAAACGCCGCAAACAGGATCTCGTCACCGGCGCCCTGTTCGCCGGAAACGATCAACGTCGAGCCGGCTTCGAACTGCCCGCCCCATGCTGGATACGGAAAATTCATACCCTTGAGGCTGATCTTCTCTCCTGCATCGAAACGCTTCGCATAATGTGGCCAGGCATCGTCGAACCGGCCCCTTCCTAGCAGAAAATGCGAGTATTCCCAGTGCGTGAGCGGATCGCCGTCTTCGGCGATTTGCGTCTCAAACAGGGCCTGCGCACGTTCATCCAATCCCAAATAGGCGCAGCACACAGCCATCCGGTGTGCAGCCTTGTCGCGCAATCTGCCCTCGAGGCGAACCAGCCGATCAAAGCATTCGAGCGCCTTTTCGAAATGCTCCCGGAGTCGGAGAAGCTCGCCGTAGTTCCACAACGAATTGGTAAAATCCGGATCCATTTCCAGGCAGGCGCGATACTCATACATCGCGAGTTCTTCCTCTCCGGACTCCTGCAAAGCAACGGCCAAGTTATAGCGAATCTGCGGATCATGAGGCGCGAGCACGGCCGCCCGCTTGAGCTCATCGAGCGCCTCGCGTCGTTGGCCAGCTTTGTTCAATGCCACGCCCAGAAGCAGACGCGCGAAGCCGCTGCCCGGATCAGCGGATACGGCCTGCCGCGCGCACGCTGCGCTTTGCTCGAAGTCCCCGTCATTCAACAGTCGGCACGCCCGCTGCGAAAGCGTGGCAGCGCTCGTCGGGATTCCCGGTCGGAAGTCCCCTGGCGCTCCCGGAAGCGGTTCGCTATGAGTTGCAATCGAATTCATTTTTGGTTTGTATCAAGGCGTGTGACGACTGCTCGCGTGCGAATTTGACTCAAAGGCATTGCAACGTCGCGCAGCGCCGCTCCCGATTGCAGGCTGTGAGGCGTTGCACATGACGCGAGAAACTAGGTGACAAGGACCATACAGAGCACGCGCTTCGTACTTCCGTTTCCCGTCCTCGTGGACTGCGAATGAAACGTTGACACGTTGCTGATCTGATGGCGCGTTTCACCCAGAGGGTCATCGAACGGGTTCGTTGCGCCTATGGTCGAATGGAACGACAAGCCGATGGCAGGACCGCCCGGACGGCGGTCGAAGTGTGTTGGCATGGTTTTCCCCGGTTCGCGTATTGCTTTTCTGCTGCTTGTGCCTGCTGTATTGAATTTGCTCGATGCAGCGACTTAATGGTCTACGGCAAGCTCACGCAAATAGCGGGCCACCCTTGATTTCACCAAGGCCGGCATTTGAGACGGAGGCACGGCGAATGTTTCAAAGGTCCGGATCGCCAAAAAGCGTTCAATCCTGTGACTCGTTTGAGCGAAAACGGCGGTGATAAAGTGGCCGACTCGGGTGCTTAAATGAAGCGGATTGACTTGCCCAGAGGGCCTGAAAAGGGTTTTAGTGCGTAGCATGGACACGAGCGACGCGAATGTTGCAAAACCGAGAATGTCTACGGCCGCGAACGTTGATCTCCTGATGCGGCCCGGTGATTGCAATCCAGGAGCGATTCATGAAGGTCAGCCAAATTCTGAAGCGCCAAACTGCGTCTCGCTCTGATCCCGACAGCCAAGATAGATGGCCAAATAGGCGCTAGCCAATTAACATCGGATTTCGAAGTTATTGGCTATCTGGTTTTGGACTGGCCAATTGGCGTGTACTCATCCTGGCTACCGTCACATGAAAGTCGCTCGCCTATATCTGCGCGTTAGCACTGAAGAACAGGACCTCACTCGCCAGGCCGACATCGAGCAGAGCACGCGGGCGGCTGGCTACTATATTGCCGGGGTTTACCGCGAGAAAGCCTCAGGTGCTCGCATCGACAGCGAAACGCCGGGGCACTCTGACGCAGCTCAACCGCGGCGAAGGTCGCCATAGCGTCGCGCGCGCCGTCTTCCACGGCAAGCGCGGTGAGCTGCGTCAGAATTACCGTGAGGGTCAGGAAGACCAGTTAGGGGCACTCGGCCTGATGCTCAATATGATCGTGTTATGGAATACGATCTATATCCAGACCGCCTTGAACCAGTTACGGACGGAAGGCTATGCGATAAGGGACGCGGACGCAGCGCGACTGTCTCCGCTGCTGCACGAGCACATCAACATGCTCGGGCGGTATTCGTTCTCGGTGCCGGATGCAGTGGCCAAGGGCGAGCTACGGCCCTTACGTGATCCGGCAGACAGCGACTCATGAAAGTGCTTAACCCGGTTTTCCACTGCGCCTCAAACCCCTCTCACAAACCAATCTCGAAATATGGCCGTTGAATAGCCTTAATTAGTTAACCAGAGTTGTTTTTCCAGACGGCGAAGGTATTGGCGGATCACCACGCCTGCATCGAGGCGAAGGAACTGGCCGGCTCCGTCCTATCGCAAGTGCGTCGTTTAAACGGACATGCGCCCGCGCATCAAGCTGCCGCCGTTGTCCACCTGACCCGGCGCAAAACCGCGCGCTGGGCAAAAAAATGCGCTGCCGAAGCAGCGCATTTTTCAACCACGAGCGTCAGCGCGACGCTGATTCAAACTCAACTCGCCAACTCAACTCGCGAGCTCATCCCGCACGCGTCAGCAACAACGCATTAGTCCGCTTCACGAAACTCGCCGGATCTTCCAGCGCGCCGCCTTCGGCGAGCAGGGCCTGATCGAACAGCAGATGGCACCAGTCGTCGAAGTTCGCGCTGTCCGCATGCAAGCCCTTCACCAGCGCGTGCTCCGGATTCACTTCGAGAATCGGATGGAACGACGGCGCTTGCTGACCCGCGGCCTTCAGCATACGTTGCAGATAACCGCTCATGTCGCCGTCGTCGGCGACGAGGCAGGACGGCGAATCGGTCAGGCGGAACGTCAGACGCACGTCCTTCGCCTTGTCCTTCAGCGCTTCCTTCATCCTGTCGACCAGCGGCTTGAACTCTTCGCCGACCTTCTCCTGCGCCTCTTTTTCTTCGTCGTTCAGCGCGCCCAGATCGAGATCGCCGCGCGCGACGCTTTGCAGCGGCTTGCCGTCGAATTCGTTCAGGAACGACAGCATCCATTCGTCGACGCGATCGGTCAGCAGCAGCACTTCCACGCCCTTCTTGCGGAACACTTCGAGATGCGGGCTGTGGGTCGCGGCCTGCCAGGTGTCCGCGGTCACGTAGTAGATCTTGCTCTGCTCGGGCTTCATCCGCGCGACGTAATCGGCGAGCGAAACGGTTTGCTCCGGCGATTCCGTATGCGTCGACGCAAAGCGAACCAGCCTGGCGATGCGTTCGCGGTTGGCGAAATCCTCGCCGACGCCTTCCTTCAGCACCTGGCCGAATTCCTTCCAGAAGCCGGCGTACTTCTCCTTGTCGGCGTCATTCTCCGAGTTCGCCAGTTCTTCGAGCATCGACAGCGCGCGCTTGGTCACGCCTTCGCGGATCGCCTTGACGTCGCGGCTTTCCTGCAGGATTTCACGCGACACGTTAAGCGGCAGATCGCTCGAATCGACTACCCCCTTCACGAAGCGCAGATACGCGGGCAGCAGTTGCTCGGCGTCGTCCATGATGAACACGCGCTTCACGTACAGCTTCAGCCCAGCGCGATGATCGCGGTTGAACAGATCGAACGGCGCATGCGCGGGCACGTACAGCAGCTGTATATATTCGCTGCGTCCTTCGACGCGGTTATGCGTCCACGTGAGCGGGTCCTGGTGATCGTGCGACAGGTGCTGATAGAACTGCTGGTACTGCTCTTCGGTGATGTCGCTCTTCGCGCGGGTCCACAGCGCGCTCGCCTGGTTGACGGTCTCGTCTTCGTCCTTCGTGACCATTTCGCTCTTTTCCGCGTCCCACTCTTCCTTCTTCATCAGGATCGGCAGCGCGACGTGGTCCGAGTACCTCTGGATGATCGACTTCAAACGATGCGACGACAGCAGCTCGTCTTCATCGGCACGCAGATGCAGCGTGATGGTCGTACCGCGCGCGGCGCGCTCGATCTGCTCGACCGCGAAGTCGCCCTCGCCCGCGCTTTCCCAGCGCACGCCCTCGGACGCCGGCAATCCGGCGCGGCGCGTTTCGACCGTGATCCTGTCCGCGACGATGAAGCCCGAGTAGAAGCCCACGCCGAACTGGCCGATCAGCGCCGCATCTTTCTGCTGGTCGCCGGAGAGTTTGCCGAAGAATTCCTTGGTGCCTGAACGCGCGATCGTGCCGAGGTGGGCGATCGCTTCGTCGCGGCTCATGCCGATGCCGTTGTCGTCGAGGGTGACGGTGCGCGCGGCCTTGTCGTACGACACGCGAATCCGCAGATTCGGATCGCTCTCGTACAACGCGCTGTTTTCGATCGCCTCGAAGCGCAGCTTGTCGGCCGCGTCGGATGCGTTCGAAATCAGCTCGCGCAGAAAGATTTCCTTGTTGCTGTACAGCGAATGGATCATCAGGTGCAGAAGTTGTTTCACTTCTGCCTGAAAGCTCATGGTTTCTTGTGCCATGGTCGGACTTCCTCTCTGTTGCGGTTGATTCGCGATTGATTCGGTTGGGGCGCGGCGCCGGGACGAAGCTCACGCGCCGCTGCGCCGGGCCACCGGAGCGTCCGCCTAGCTGGGGGCGATCCGGCGCGGTTTCAAGAGGCGCGGCGCGCGACGCTGTCGAGATACCGGCACAGGAACGTCGACAGCTCCGGATCTCCACAATTGGCGATATTGAAGCGCATCCACGTGGTCGGCGATTGCTGCGGTGAAAAGAGGCTCCCGGGCGTCAGCAAAAACCCGTCTTCATGGCCGGCGGCCGCCAGCGCGTCCGCGTCGACGCTAGTGTCGGCCCATAGAAACATACCCGCCGTCGGCGTCAGGAACAGCTTCAGGCCGGTTTTTTCCAGCATCCGCACGGACTTTTCGCGCACGCCGTCCAGCCGCGCGCGCAGCCGCTCGACATGCCGCCGATAATGGCCTTCGGTGAGAATCTTGTAGAGCACGCGCTCATTCAGTTCGGGGCTCGTCATGCCGACCAGCATTTTCTGATCGCTGACGGCGGTCGCAACGTCCGGTGCGCAGGCGATGAAACCCACGCGCAGATTCGGCGCGAGCGTCTTCGAAAAGCTGCCGAGGTAGATCACGCGCTTCAACTGGTCGAGGCTCGCGAGACGCGTGCCCGGATAGCTCGGCGGACACAGATCGCCGTAAATATCGTCTTCGACGACGATGAAGTCGTAGGCTTCGGCGAGACGCAGGATGCGGAACGCCTGCGCGGCCGTGAGCGAGGTGCCGGTGGGGTTCTGCAGCACTGAATTGATCACCAGCATTTTTGGCCGCCACGTCTGCACCAGCGATTCGAGCGCGTCGAGGTCGGGACCGTCCGGCGTATACGGCATGCCGACCAGCCGCGCGCCCTGCGACGCAAAGCGCCCGAACATCTGGAACCAGGCCGGATCGCCGACGATCACCGCATCGCCCGGCCTCACGTAAATGCGCGAAATCAGGTCGATCGCCTGGGTAATGCCGGAAACCATCACGATCTGCTCGGGCGACACGCCGATTTCCAGTTCCTCGAGCCGCGTCTGCAACTGCTGGCGCAGCGGCAAAAAGCCCAGCGGCGTGCCGATCCCGAGCATCTGCGCGCCGCTTTGCCGGCCGAGCGTGCGCAGCGCGTTGGTGATCAGATCGCCGTCCAGCCAGCGGCCCGGCAGGTAGCCCAGCCCCGGGCTGCGCTCGGGGCGCGCGCCCGTATGCAGCATATTGCGCAGCAACCAGACGACGTCGATCGTGGCCGGCGCGGGCGCGGCCTCGGCGGCCGCCCGGATCTCGCCCGAGGCGACGCCGCCGAGCCGCTCGCGCACATAGAAGCCCGAGCCGCGCCGCGACTCCAGGTAACCCTGCGCCACCAGCCGTTCGTACGACTCGACCACCGTGAAGCGTGACACGCCCTTGTCGAGCGCCAGCTTGCGGATCGACGGCATGCGCATACCGGGGCGGAACACGCGCTCCTCGATGCGGCGGCGCGCCCACTGGACGAGCTGCTCGACCAGCGTCAGCGACGCCGTGTCGTGCGGGGCGGGTATCTGGGCAAGCGGGACGGACATAACGGGCTCCAACTGTACCGAACAGTATCGAGACGATTGTACCGTTACTGTGCCGGTCGCCGCCGCTACATTTGAGACAGGCAGCGGATCATTGAGGCACCCGACACGGCGCGGAGCCGCGAATTGACGATAGCGGCGAAACCGCCGCCGTCCGCCTCGCCTGCCGACCCGGCGAACGGTTATGCTTACGACCCCGGCAGCGTTGCCGTCCCACCCGGCGCGCGCTCCGGTTCACCGCAGAAACCGTTTCTTCGATCCGCCATGACCGCTCATTCGCTTTGTCTCGATCACCTGGTGATTTCCGCCCGTACCCTCGACGAGGGCACGCAGTACGTCGCCGACACGCTCGGCGTCGCACCAGCCGGCGGCGGCGCGCATCCGCTGATGCGCACGCACAACCGCCTGCTGAACCTGTGGGGCGGCGTGTATCTGGAGGTGATCGCGATCGATCCGCAAGCCGTCGCGCCGGCGGACGGCGGCACGCCGCGGCCCCGGCTGTTCGCCCTCGACGACCCGGCGACCCACGCGCGGCTCGAAAAAGGGCCGTATTTGTCGCACTGGGTCGCGCGCGTCGACCGGCCGAAACGCCTCGCGACGTGGCAAACGCAATATCCGCAGCGCATCGCGCCGATCGTGCCGATGACGCGCGGCGATTTCACATGGGCCCTGACCGTGCCCGACGACGGCGCGTTCCCCGCCTGGCGAGGCGCCGGCGACGGCGTGCTGCCGTCGCTGATTCAGTGGGACACGCCGTGGCATCCGTCGGCGGTATTGCCGGAGACGGGTCTCGCGCTGAAATCGCTGAACGCCGTCCATTCGCAGGCCGACGCGATAGCGGCGCAATTGCAGTGGCTGGGCGCGGCGCACCTGATTGCGCTGGCGCCGACCGCAGGCGCGGCGGCGCTCAGCGCCGAGTTTGAAACGCCCGACGGTCTACGGACCCTTAAATAACCAGCGCGCGCGGGTCGCCGACTCGCGCGATAATTGAAGTTTTGACCGGTTCCAGACACACCAGATGAGGAGACCATGGACCAAAGCGACTTGAAAGCCCCCACGTGGCAATTGTCCGAACGCGCGCGCAAGCTCACGAGCTCTGCGATCCGCGAGATCCTGAAGGTCACTGAGCGGCCGGAAGTCATTTCGTTCGCGGGCGGTCTGCCGTCGCCGGCCACCTTCCCCGCCGAGCGCATGCGCGAAGCGTCGGACCGCATTCTGCGCGACGCGCCTGCCGCCGCGCTGCAATACAGCGCGACTGAAGGCTATCTGCCGCTGCGCGAATGGATTGCACAGCGTTATTCGGTGAACGGCGCGCAGATTCGCCCCACCCAGGTGCTGATCACAACCGGCTCGCAACAGGCGCTCGACCTTCTCGGCAAAGTGCTGGTGTGCCCGGACAGCCCGGTGCTGGTCGAAACGCCGACCTACCTCGGCGCGCTGCAATCGTTCTCGATGTACGAGCCGCGCTATGTGCAGGTGCCGACCGACGAGCAAGGCCTGATTCCCGAAGCGCTCACGCCCGAACTGACGGCCGGCGCGCGCCTCCTGTATGCGCAACCGAACTTCCAGAATCCGACGGGCCGCCGTCTGCCGGTCGAACGCCGCCGCGCTCTTGCGGCGTTTGCCAGGACCGCACCGTTCCCGGTGATCGAAGACGATCCGTACGGCGCGCTGGATTATGCGGGCGAGCCGCTGCCCACCATGCTGTCGATGTCGCCGGATCACATCGTCCATCTGGGCTCGTTCTCGAAGGTGCTGGCGCCGGGCCTGCGGGTCGGCTACATCATCGCGCCCGAAGAGTTGATTTTCAAACTCGTGCAGGCCAAGCAGGCCACCGATCTGCACACGCCGAGCTTCACGCAGCGTATCGTGTACGAAGTGGTCAAGGACGGTTTCCTCGACACGCACGTGCCGACCATCCGCGCGCTCTATCGCGATCAATGCGCGGCGATGCTGGCCTCGCTCGAACGCCATATGCCCGAGGGCGTGAGCTGGAACCGTCCGGAAGGCGGCATGTTCGTGTGGGTGCGCTTGCCCGCGCAGATCGACAGCATGAAACTGCTCGAAGAAGCCGTCGCGCAGAATGTCGCATTCGTGCCGGGTGGCCCGTTCTTCGCGAACGAAGCGCAGCACAATGCGCTGCGCCTGTCGTTCGTCACGGTGCCGCCGGCCAAAATCGACGAAGGCGTGGCGCGTCTCGCAGCACTGATTCGCGCGAAGGTATAAGCAGTCTTCGCCCGCCCCCCGCGTCACCGAAATTTCACTAACGACCAAGGACATGACATGTCTCAAACGAATGTGTACGACAAGCTCAAGGAGCTGGGCATCGAATTGCCGGGCGCAGGCGCTCCGGCAGCCGCTTATGTGATGAGCGCGCAAAGCGGCAACACGGTGTACCTGTCCGGCCACATCGCGAAGAAGGACGGCAAGGTGTGGGCCGGCAAGCTCGGCGCCACGCTCACCACCGAAGAAGGCAAGGCCGCCGCGCGCTCGATCGCGATCGACCTGCTTGCCACGCTGCACGCACATGTGGGCGACCTGAATCGCGTCACGCGCATCGTCAAGCTGATGAGCCTCGTCAACTCGACGCTCGAGTTCACCGAGCAGCATCTGGTGACCAACGGCGCGTCCGAACTGATCGCCGACGTGTTCGGCGAGCGCGGCAAACATGCGCGCTCGGCGTTCGGCGTGGCACAGATTCCGCTTGGCGCATGCGTCGAGATCGAGATGATTGCCGAAGTCGAGTAAGGTCGAGTAACGCGGCGAAATAAGGCCGCGAAACAAGGCGGTGAAATAACGCGGTCGAATCAGACCGGTTGGCCGGTCTGGCCGGCCGGTCGTTCGGAACGCGTACTGAACGCGTCGCGAGGTGTCGATCACCCGTGGCGCGTTTTGCATTTGTGGCGAGGTAGATCGTTCCCTCATCACCAGATAGAATCCGCCAACCATCCCACCCTGCCAGATTCGCCAGACCCGCCGATGCCAGCCAGCACTGTCCGTTTCAAACACGTCGATGAGTTCACGTCGGTGACGATCGTCGACGGCACATTCAGACTGTCGTGAGCGGCGCACGGCGTGCTGGCGCACTGTTTGCATACAGCGGCTCACCCATGCGGCCAGCGGCACCGCGCCTTTTCCGGCCACACCGAACCACAAATTGGCGCATGGCGGCCTGCATTGTTCCCACGCACGATTCCCGAGCAATGCGCCATGCATGACAAGAGGCCTGTCAGAGGCCTGGCACGCCTGAACTCCTGAACGCCGGACCACCGATGAAAACCTCGCAAACGCCCGCCCCGCCTCGGCTTTATAGCCGACCGCGCGGTCTGCGAATCCAGTCGGCGGGAACGGCCGTCGCCGCCCGCGTATACCCGATGCGCGGACCCTTCCTTAATCCAGTCGCATTAAGTAATATCGAAAGGTACTCAACGATCAGCGGATGGTCAGGCACGACGCCACGCTCCCTTTCTCTGCGCAGCAGTACCGGCACCTTGGTCACCATGCAGCCAACCATGAAATTAGCGCAGTCAATGCTCGCGCAGTTGCAGCCGGCCGGCACCAGGGCTCGGACCGCCAGATGAGCCAATACCGCTTCTCCGACCAGCGCGAAGCCAAACCTCGCCGCGATCCCGCCGTGTCGCGCCGCCGCGCTTTGCTCGCGATTCCCGCGCTTGGTGTGCTGGTCCTGATCCTGCTTTGGACAGTGATCTTCGCGCGGCTATCGGTAGAAAAAGAAGCCACTTACCGCGAAGCGATGGCCTCTGCTGCAATTCTTTCCGCGGCGTTGGAGCAGCACACGGTCAAGGCGATTCACCAGGTCGATCAGATCACCCGCTTTGTTAAATACGAGTTCGAGAAAACCCCGGATCATTTCGATCTCGCCAGCACGGTGGAGAAAGGTGTCGTGCAAAGCGAGACGCTGGTGCAGGTATCGCTGATCGACGAGCACGGCACGCTGATCGCCAACACGGCCGAACTCAACCCCAAGCGTATCGACCTGTCCGATCGCGAGCACTTCAAGGTCCACGAACACGAAAACGACGATCAGCTGTTTATCAGCAAGCCCGTGCTCGGCCGTATATCCCGCCACTGGACCTTGCAGATGACGCGGCGTCTGAATCATCCGGACGGCTCGTTCGCGGGCGTCGTGGTGGTCTCCGAAGACCCCAGCTATTTCACCAGCGATTTCTACAATAACGCGGCAATCGGCCGCGAAGGCGTGATCGCGGTGATCTCGGACAGCGGCACTGTGCTCGCACGGCGTACCGGCAGCGCCGAAAACGCCAACGGCGCGTTCTCGGCAAGCGGCTCGTATCCGACCTCCGAGCATGTGTCGGGCACCTATGTCGATTCGATCGACAACGTCACGCGCATCGTGTCGTACCGGCATATCGACGGCTATCCGCTCGGGGTGCTGGTCGGCCTGTCGCAAACCGAGGAGTTCGCCGACTACAACCACACGCGCAACGTCTATCTGCTGATGGCGGGCTTCATCTCGCTCGCCATGCTGAGCTTCTTCGCTGTCGCGACCGGCTTGATCGGCAAGCTGCTCGGCCGCGAGCGCGAGATGACGCATCTGGTCGAATACGACCTGCTGACCGGCTTGCGCAATCGCTATGCGACGCTGCAAAGCCTGCGGCACGACGTGGCGCAACCGGCCAATCTCGGGCGCCTTGCGATTCTCTTCATCGATCTCGACAACTTCAAGACCGTCAACGACACGCTCGGCCACAACGCGGGCGACATCGTGCTGCAAATGACCGCGTCGCGCCTCGCCGCGGCAGTCAACGACGGCGGCTCGTTGAGCCGTATCGGCGGCGACGAGTTCGTCGTCGTGATCAAGGGCGACGACGTCGAGAAGCGCGCCGTGACGCTGGCCGAAGCATCGGCCGAAGCATTCGACAAGCCTTTCGAGGTCCGCGGCAGCTCCTTCGTGCTGCATGCGAGCATCGGCATTGCGCTCTACTCGGTGGTCAATGAGAGCGAGATCGACCTGCTGAAAAAGGCCGACCTGGCGATGTACAGCGCGAAAGACGCGGGCAAGAACTGCTACCAGTTCTATTCGCCGCAACTGTCGCATCGCGCTGATCATTTGATGAAGTGGGAACAGCAGTTGCGCGTCGCGCTCGCCGAAGGGCAACTGTTTCTCGCCTATCAGCCGAAGATCGATCTGACGCGCCGCTGCATTACCGGTTTCGAAGCGCTGGTGCGCTGGAATCATCCGCAGCATGGCCTGATTCCGGCCAACGAATTCATTCCGGTCGCCGAATCGACCGGCCTGATCGTGCCGATCGGCGACTTCGTGATCGAGACCGCCTGCCGCCAGCTGGCGCTTTGGCAGCAGCAAGGCTACGACACGCTGTCGCTGGCGGTGAACATTTCGGCGGTGCAGTTCTGGCGCGGCGATCTGTACGAAACCATCTCGCACGCGATCGAGGAAACCGGCATCTCCGCGCGCCGCCTCGAACTCGAAATTACCGAAACGGCGATGATGGAGTATCCCGAACTCGTCTCGGAGAAGATCTTCGCGTTAAAGCGCCTGGGCGTGCGTATCGCGCTCGACGATTTCGGCACCGGCTATTCGTCGCTGTCCTATCTGAATCGCTTCTCGGTCGATACGCTGAAGGTGGACCGTTCGTTCGTCCAGGCGATTCCGGGCGACCGCAGCGTCTGCGTGATGGTCACCGCGATCGTCAATCTGGCGCGCTCGCTCGGACTCACGGTAGTGGTCGAAGGCACCGAGACCGAAGAGCAGATTGCCTGGCTGGCCGCGCTCGGCCATATCGAGGCCCAGGGTTTCCTGTTCTCGCGCCCGGTTCCGGTGGACGCGATTCCGGCGTTGCTCGAACGCTTCGGCGTATGCGGCATGACGGATCGTCACGCTACGCACGCCGTCGACAGCGCGAGCAGCGTGCCCAGCACCAGCGCCAACGACTGATCCGGGCCCGATCGCGGCCCGATAGACGCCCGACACGAACGGTTACAAGCCTCTCATGTTCAAGTCAGGCGCACCGCCACAAAACCGGCTACATTCACTCCGTACTGCGACATAGCGCGATGCCGGCACGCCGGGCGCGCCACCATAACAATGATTCCACAGGGCGGGCGCGTGCCGTGCGCTCGCAGCGCCATGCAGACGATCACGAGCCAGCAAGCCGCCAGACGAGGGAAACGGGAACCGCTATGGACGCTGTTCAGGGTCGTGTTCGGCCTGTCGGCGCTGTCGTGGGGCGGTCTCGCGCTCATGGCGCAGCTCGAGAACCACTACGTCGAACGTGAAGGCCGGCTCTCGCGCGTGGCGTTTTCCGATCTGATCGCGCTTGCCTGGATGGTGCCCGGGCCGGTTGGCTGCAATGTCGCCGTGCAAGTCGGCCATGCGCTGCGCGGACGCGCCGGCGCCTGGGTGGCGGGTGTCGCGAGCGTGCTGCCCTTCTTCATGCTGATGACGCTGTTCGCGACCTTCTACCGCACGCCGGTCGTGCGTGCCGCAGCTTCGCAGACATTGCTCAATCACTTCAGCGTGGTGCTGGCCACACTGATCGCGATCACCTGGTATAAACAGACGCGCGCGCTGGTGCACGGCAAACTCGAATGGATCGCAGCGGCGCTCGGCTGCGTGGCGCTCTTCTATGCGCGCAATCCTGCCGCCTATGTGGTAATACTCGGCGCGGCGTTCGGCGCCGGCTGGCTGGTCAGCCCGGCTCGCGATACGCGCATCGTCATGTCGATCGCGCGCGGCGACTGGCAATTGCTGACCGCCCTGTGCGTGTTGCTGGTGTTGTTTGCGCTGCCGTTGCCGCATCGCTATGAACTGGCGCTGCTGTGGCCGCGCCTGGCGGGCGCGGGCATGACGCTGTTCGGCGGCGGCTTCTCCGCGCTGCCGGTGCTCAAGACGCTGTTCGTTACGCCGGTGATCGGCGTGTCGGACAACGACTTTACTTTGGCGTTCTCGCTATCGCCGTTGTCGCCCGGGCCGCTATTGAATGTGGTGCCGTTCTTCGGCTATCTGGTGGATGGCTGGCCGGGTGCGCTGATTGCCACGCTCGCGTTGTTCGTGCCGTCAGGTTGTCTCGTGGTGCTGGCGCAGCGACATCTGCGTCAGTTGAAGACTCATACGCGTTTCGAGCACGGCATGCGGTTCTTGCGTGCGGTGACGACCGCATTTCTCGTGGTGGCCGTGCTGCGGATTGCGGTTCATGTGCCGCTCGAACCCGCATATCTGTTGACCGCGCTGTTCTCCGGCATGTGCTTCGCGAAGCTCAAGGCGCCGGTATACGTGGTGTACGGAACAGTGGCCGTGGTATGCGGGCTGTGGTTTGCCTACGGCACCTTGCCGTAGGCCTCGCCGTCCCGCGCTTCACAAGCGTCTTTACATGCTTGATTCACGAGCTTGATGCACAAGCGCGGTTTCACAACACTGGCGTCAGAAGCGGAACTTCAGAACCCGCGCGACAGCACCGCGACGCCGACTGTCACGACGCCCAGCACGATATTGACGAGCACCAGACGGCGGATCGTGCCGACGGCCTGCGCGCCGTCCGGCCATTTCTGCGCCTGCACCGCGCGGCGAATGCGCGGGAATACGGCGAAGCGGATATGTCCGAAGATCAGCATCATCACGATGCCGAGGCCGGCCATCGCATGCAGCGGCCAGGTGGCGTGAGCGCCGCCGAATTGCATCAGCAGAAAACCGCCGGTGAGCAGAATCACCAGCACTGCCGCTGCAACCCAATTGAAGAAGCGGCTGAACACCGATTCCCACAACGGCAAGCGCAGTTGCGGCGAAAGATCGGCAATTGCCGGACGCAAACAGAAATGCGCGAACACCATCCCGCCGACCCATACGGCGACGGCAAGCAGATGCAGAAAGAGCGCGAGTTCGATAGCTTTGTTCATGTTGTTTTCCTCTCCCGACGACGCCACACCGCTTATGACGAATGATATTAGCAGCGGCTATTGAGCGCGTTCGACCACGCACTGTACGCGCAGTTCCATGCACCGGCGTCCTCTTAACATTCTTTGTAGTTGTAATTGCAGCGCGCCCGATACCGCGACGGCTACACCCCGGATTTTTTTACTACCCACGGCGCGCACTTGAAGTTCGACCAGAACCAAAACGCGCGCCGCGTTCCCACCTTTGCTTCCTTGCTTTGCTTCCTGGTTAAGCGGCCAACACCGGACGCATACCGTCGAGCTTCATCTTGCTCTCAGGCGCACGCCCCTTGCGCGCCCGCTTGCCGACATGCGGCGCGAGTGCGGCGCCGCTCAGCTTCTCTTCGTCCACGCGGCCACCGCGGCGCGTACCGATCAACATGACGCCCGCGTCGTTGATCGACAGCGCCTGCACCAGCGTTTCCTTATCGTCGAGCGCCATTAGCGTGACGCCGCGTCCGCCGCCCGACAGCGTCTTCATCTCGTCGAGGCCGAACACCAGCAGACGCCCGCCCGACGACAGACACGCAATGCGCGTCGCATCCGGCAGCATCGGCATCGGCGCGAGCGGCGCAGCGCCCGCGTCGATCGTCATGAACGACTTGCCGGCCTTCACGCGGCTCACCATATCGCCGACCTTGGCGATAAAGCCGAAGCCGTTGCTCGACGCGAGCAGCAGCGCCTGATCCGCGGAAGCCGCGTAGTAATGCAGCAGATGGCTGCCCGATTCGAGCTCGATCAACGACGTAACGGGCACGCCGTCACCACGGCCGCCCGGCAGGATCGCCACGGCGACCGAATAGACGCGGCCATTGCTGCCCCACGCGACCAGCGTATCCGGCGTGCGGCACTGAAACGCTGCGTAGAGCCCGTCGCCGGCCTTGAAAGTGAAGCCGGCCGTGTCCAGCCCGTGGCCCTTGAGCGCACGCACCCAGCCCTTCTGCGACACCACTACCGTGACCGGCTCGTCGACCACGCGCGCTTCGAACGTCGCGCGCTTTTCCTGCTGGATCAGCGTGCGGCGCTCGTCGCCGTATTGCTTCGCGTCGGTTTCGATTTCCTTGATGAGCAGACGCTTCATCGCCGATTCGCTGCCGAGCAGTTCTTCGAGCTTGGCCTTCTCGTCGCGCAATTCGGCCAGTTCTTTCTCGATCTTGATCTTCTCGAGGCGCGCCAACTGACGCAGCCGGATTTCGAGAATGTCCTCGGCCTGGCGATCGGACAGCCCGAACGCCGCTATCAACGCGGCCTTCGGTTCGTCCGACTCGCGAATGATGCGGATGACTTCGTCGATATTCAAAAAGACGATCATCCGGCCTTCGAGGATGTGAATCCGGTCGTCGACCTTCTGCAAACGATGACGCGTGCGGCGCGTGACCGTCGCGAAGCGGAACGCGATCCACTCGTGCAGGATTTCGCTCAAGCCTTTCTGACGCGGCCGGCCGTCACCGCCCACCATCACCAGGTTCAGCGACGCGTTCGATTCGAGGCTCGTATGCGCGAGCAGCGAATTGACGAACTCCGTTTGATCGATGCGGCTCGACTTCGGCTCGAACACGAGGCGCACCGGCGCGTCCTTGCCCGATTCGTCGCGCACCGCGTCGAGCAAGGCCAGCATGGTCTGCTTGGTCTGCAACTGTTCGGGCGTGAGCGCCTTCTTGCCGAGCTTGATTTTCGGATTGGTCTGCTCTTCGATTTCTTCGAGCACCTTCTGCGCGGCCGTGTTCGGCGGCAGTTCGGTGATCACCAGTTGCCATTGGCCGCGCGCGAGGTCTTCGATCTTCCAGCGCGCGCGCACCTTCAGGCTGCCGCGACCGCTTTCGTATGCGGCGGAAATCTCGGCTTCGCTCGAAATGATCTGGCCGCCGCCCGGGAAGTCCGGACCCGGAATATGCTGCATCAGCTCGGCGTGCTGGATCTTCGGATTGCGGATCATCGCGACCGCCGCAGCCGCGACTTCGCGCAGATTGTGCGACGGGATTTCCGTCGCCAGACCCACGGCGATGCCCGATGCGCCGTTCAGCAGCACGAACGGCAAGCGCGCGGGCAACAGCTTCGGCTCATCGAATTCGCCGTCGTAGTTCTTCATGAAGTCGACCGTGCCCTGGTCGATTTCGTCGAGCAGCAGTTTCGCGATCGGCGTGAGGCGCGCTTCCGTGTAGCGCATCGCCGCTGCACCGTCGCCGTCGCGCGAACCGAAGTTGCCCTGGCCGTCGATCAGCGGATAGCGCATCGAGAAGTCTTGCGCGAGACGCACAAGTGCGTCGTATGCGGACTGGTCGCCGTGCGGGTGATATTTACCCAGCACGTCGCCGACCACGCGCGCCGACTTGACGGGCTTGGCGTTGTCGCTCAAGCCCATGTCGTTCATCGCGAACAGGATGCGGCGCTGCACCGGCTTCTGGCCGTCGCACACATCCGGCAAAGCACGGCCCTTGACCACGCTCACCGCGTAGTCGAGATATGCGCGTTCCGCGTAATTGCCGAGCGTCAGGAAGTCGCCTTCCGGCGGCGGCGGCTCGGTGAAAAGGTCGAGAGTGTTATCGTCGTCCATCTAGATTCCGTATCCGTATTTGGCGTGAAGTTACCGTGCGATCCGATGCGCTACGCGCGCTCAGATATCCGCTTCCACTTCGTTGCCCTTTTCTTCCAGCCAGCTGCGCCGCGACGCCGCTTCGCCCTTGCCCATCAGCATCGTCATGCGCGCGACCGTGGCGTCGTAGTCGAGCTCACCGAGCGCCACCGGCGTCAGCCGCCGCGTGTCGGGGTTCATCGTGGTGTCCCACAATTGCTCCGCGCTCATCTCGCCGAGGCCCTTGAAGCGGCTGATCGACCATTGCGTTTCACGCACGCCGTCCTTGCGCAGCTTGTCGAGGATCGCTTCGAGTTCGCCTTCGTCGAGCGCGTAGAGTTTCTGCGCCGGCTTCTTGCCGCGCGCGGGCGCATCGACGCGGAACAGCGGCGGACGCGCCACGCACACATGACCGCGTTCGATCAGCTGCGGGAAATGCTTGAAGAACAGCGTGAGCAACAGCACCTGGATGTGCGAGCCGTCCACGTCAGCGTCCGACAAGATGCAGATCTTGCCGTAGCGCAGATTCGACAGATCGACCTTGTCGTCCGGGCTGTGCGGATCGACGCCGATCGCCACCGAAATGTCGTGCACTTCGTTGTTCGCGAACAGGCGGTCGCGCTCGGTTTCCCACGTGTTCAGCACCTTGCCGCGCAGCGGCAGGATCGCCTGATATTCCTTGTCGCGGCCCATCTTCGCCGAGCCGCCCGCCGAGTCGCCCTCCACAAGGAACAGTTCGTTGCGGCCGATTTCCGTCGATTCGCAGTCGGTCAGCTTGCCCGGCAGCACCGCGACGCCCGAGCTCTTGCGCTTCTCGACCTTCTGGCCGGCACGCGTGCGCGCCTGCGCCTGCTTGATGACGAGATCGGCGAGTTTCTTGCCGTGCTCGACGTGCTGATTCAGCCACAACTCCAGCGCCGGACGCGAGAACGACGACACCAGCTTCACCGCGTCGCGGCTATTCAGGCGCTCCTTGATCTGCCCTTGGAACTGCGGATCGAGCACCTTCGCCGACAGCACGAACGACACACGCGCGAATACGTCTTCGGCGAGCAGCTTGACGCCCTTCGGCTGCAGATTGTGCAATTCGACGAAGCTCTTCACCGCCTGGTACAGACCGTCGCGCAAACCGGATTCATGCGTGCCGCCCGCAGGTGTAGGAATCAGATTGACGTACGACTCGCGCATCAGCGTACCTTCTTCGCTCCACGCGACGACCCACGCTGCGCCCTCGCCTTCGGCGAAGGTCTCTTCGCTCGTGCGCGCGTTTTCGACGTAGCGCTCGCCTTCGAACAGCGGGATCAGCAGATCGCTGCCGTTCATGCCTTCGAGCAGATAGCCGCGCAGGCCGTCTTCGTATTTCCAGCTTTGCCGCTCGCCGGTTTTCTCGTTGATCAGCGTGACTTCCACGCCCGGCAGCAGCACCGCTTTCGAGCGCAGCAGGCGTTGCAATTCGCCGAACGGCAGATTCGGCGAATCGAAGTATTTCGGATTGGCCCACGCGGTGACGCGCGTGCCGGACTTCTTGTCGCTTTTCGTCGCGGGCCGCACTTCGAGCGGCTTGGCGACGTCGCCGTTGGCGAAGCTCAGTTCGGCGATCTTGCCGTCGCGCCACACCGTGACGTCGAGGCGCGTGGACAGCGCGTTGGTGACCGACACGCCGACGCCGTGCAGGCCGCCCGAGAACGTGTACGCGCCGCCGGCGGCCTTATCGAACTTGCCGCCCGCGTGCAGGCGCGTGAAAACGATCTCGACGACCGGCACGCCTTCTTCCGGATGCAGGCCGAACGGAATGCCGCGGCCGTCGTCTTCGACCGAGACGGAGTGGTCAGCGTGCAGCGTGACCGTGATTTGCCGGCCGTGGCCGCCGAGGGCCTCGTCCGATGCGTTGTCGATAACTTCCTGAATGATGTGCAGCGGATTCTCGGTGCGGGTGTACATCCCGGGCCGTTGCTTGACCGGCTCCAGGCCCTTCAACACCTTGATCGACGCTTCGCTATACGCGGCGCTTGGCTTTTTCGTAGACATGGTTGACTCAGGTCCGTCGGTTCATCGTTGTCCACAGGTCCTGTGGACAGGTCCGTGGACAATGCGTTGAGTTTGCAAAAAAAGCGAAACGAAACAACGGGGTTAGGTGGGGTGCCCGCAGTGCGGGCAAGCTGTTTTGACGCTTGCTTCCTTTGGCGCGCTCGACGGCCGCTC
Organism: Paraburkholderia sp. FW306-2-2C-D06C; assembly: GCF_058781505.1. NCBI lineage: Bacteria > Pseudomonadati > Pseudomonadota > Betaproteobacteria > Burkholderiales > Burkholderiaceae > Paraburkholderia > Paraburkholderia sp. FW306-2-2C-D06C. The sequence continues at coordinate 20,521 of NZ_JBYSWU010000077.1, forward strand.
GATGCCGGCTGTACCGCATCTGCGCCGGTGCGAACGCCGGGGAAGCCTGTTCGCGGGGTATTTTACTGATTTCGATACAGGCGGCAATTCACTGCGTGCGAGATTGGCCGTTTGGATAAGGGGCAGCGCTCAGGTTCGGCCTATTTCGACACCTGAGCTTGACCCGGGGGCGCGATGTGCGATCGCGCCGCCCCTGTGCATCACTTGCGCCTGTTTTCCAATTCGTCCCAGCGTTCCAGCGCGATCAGCAGTTCCTCGTCGATCGCGGCGTACCGCTCGGTCAGGCGCGTGCCTTCCTGTGGGTCCTTCGTGAAAATCGACCCGTCTTCGAGTTGCGCGCCGATGGTTTTCTGCTCGGCCTCGAGCGCGGCAATCTTCTCCGGCAGCGCATCGAGTTCACGCTGTTCCTTGAACGACAGCTTGGCGGTGCGCTGCGTATTGCGGCCTGCGCCGCTGTCTTTCGGCGCAGCCTCCTTGCCGGACTCTTTCTGCGCTTCCTGCTGGGCGGCGAGTTGCTGCGAACGGTCGCGCTGAATCTGCCAGTCGGTAAAGCCGCCGACATACTCGCGCCACTTGCCCGCACCCTCCGAGGCAATCACCGAAGTCGCGACGTTATCCAGAAACGCGCGATCGTGGCTGACCAGCAGCACGGTGCCGTCGTAGTCGGTGAGCAGTTCTTCGAGCAGTTCGAGCGTGGGGATGTCGAGGTCGTTGGTCGGCTCGTCGAGCACCAGCACGTTGGCCGGCCGCGCAAACAAACGCGCGAGCAGCAGACGGTTGCGCTCGCCGCCCGACAGCGACTTGACAGGCGATCGCGCGCGCTCCGGCGCGAACAGGAAGTCGCCCAGATAGCTCATCACGTGCTTCCTCTGGCCGTTGACCTCGACCCACTCGCTGCCCGGGCTGATCGTATCGGCGAGGCTCTTTTCCAGATCCAGCTGCGCGCGCATCTGATCGAAGTACGCCACCTGCAAGTTGGTGCCGATGCGCACCGTGCCTTCGTCCGGCGGCAGGTCGCCGAGAATCATTTTCAGCAGCGTGGTCTTGCCCGCGCCATTCGGGCCGACAAAACCGATCTTGTCGCCGCGCATCACCGTGGCCGTGAACTTGTCGACCACCGTGCGCGATCCGTAGCGCTTGGTCACGTCGGTCAGTTCGGCGACGATCTTGCCGGACTTCTCGCCCTGACCGACGTCCAGCTTGACGTTGCCCTGCACGTTGCGGCGCTCGGCGCTCTCGTTGCGCATCTGCACGAGCCGCGCGATCCGGCCGACGCTGCGCGTGCGGCGTGCTTCCACACCTTTGCGAATCCACACTTCTTCCTGTGCCAGCAGCTTGTCGGCCTTTTCGTTTTCGACGCGCTCGATTTCCAGCTGCTGCGCCTTGCGCGTCTGATAGGCCGAGAAATTACCCGGGTACGACAACAGACGCCCGCGATCCAGCTCGACGATACGCGTGGCGACACGATCGAGAAACGCGCGGTCGTGGGTAATGAACAGCAGCCCCGCGCGCAGCGAAACCAGCAGTTCCTCGAGCCAGCGGATGCCGTCGAAGTCGAGGTGGTTGGTCGGCTCGTCCAGCAGCAGCACGTCCGGCTGCACGACCAGCGCGCGCGCCAGCGCGACGCGCTTTTGCATCCCGCCCGACAGCGAGCCGACCCGCGCTTCGCCATTCAGGCCGATCTGCTGCAGCGTGGTGGCGACGCGCGTGCTCCAGTTCCAGGCGTCCGCGGTATCCAGCGACGATTGCAGCGTGTTCATCCGCGACATCAGCGCGTCGTGCTCGGGACCTTCCGGCGCATCGGCGAGCTGATCGGCGACCGCGTCGTATTCATCCAGCAGCGCGCGAGCGTGAGTCAGGCCGGCGGCGACCGCCTCGAACACCGTATCGTCCGTATCGAACTCCGGTTCCTGCGGCACATAGACCGTGGTCAGATTCTGCTGACGCGTGACGAGACCGTCGTCAGGCTTGGTCAGATCGGCGACGATCTTCAGCAGCGACGACTTGCCCGCGCCATTGCGGCCGATCAGCCCGACGCGCTCGCCTGCTTCGAGAGAGAAATCCGCGTGATCGAGCAGCGCGACGTGACCGAAGGCCAGTTGGGCTCCGGTAATGGTGTAAAGCGACATGGAGAATTGGAGAAGACAGCGATGAGTCGGAACTGCTCATTGTACCGGGCGCACGGGCGAGTGCCTGTATGCCGGACGAGATAGGCCGAATGGCCGGCTTGCGGAGCGGATATTGAGCGTGAAACGCTGCCGGACGGGATTTGCACGTCCAGCAGCGTTTGGGCGGCAAGGTTATTTCACGTGAACCGTGATGTTCTTGCTCATGCCCGGACCGTACGAACGGTGCGCGCCATCGCCGAATTGCAGCGTCAGCGTGTGGTCGCCGGGCGGCAACGTCAGATCGGTTTCGGTCTGGCCTTTGCCGAAGTGCAGCGATTTGTCGTTGGCCGGAATGACTTCGCCCTTGGCGAGCGGCTTGCCGTCGATCAGCAGATGATGATGGCCCGTGCCTTCGGTCATCGTGCCGGCCGGCGCGATCTTCATGCCGTCGACGCCGAACACCACGTGCACCGGATTGCTGACGGTTGCGCCGTCCTTCGGTTGTACGAGCGACACGCCTTCGGCCTGCGCCACGCCCGATGCGGCCAGCAACCCGGCCAGCACGGCGCCGGTCAACCATTTGTTTTTAAACATCGTTTTCTCCTTTGAGGAAAGCGGCTTGATGCGCTGCGCGCCGGACGGCCGTGGCGGGATCAACCACCGGACGCCGGCCGTCGCGAAAGACGCCATGCGTCGGGCATGAACGGTGTCGAGATAAGCCGCGGCTCAGAGCATACACCGAGTGCGTAACGCGATTCGCAGCGCGATGGCGGATGTTTCGCCGGGCGGTTTGCGGCGCTGCGACATCGTATCCGGAGGTCCGTTTGGCAAATTCCGGTACTATTGCGGGTCGCCGCCGCTGCCCCCAAAAGGGGCAGAACGGGCGGATTGTTGTATTGAACCGAGAAAGAGTGCGTCGTGAGTGAAGTAATTGAAGTGACTGAATACAAGAGCTGGGTCTGCCTGATTTGCGGCTGGATCTACAACGAAGAAGAGGGCCTGCCCGAAGAAGGCATCGCGCCCGGCACGCGCTTCGCCGCGATTCCCGACGAGTGGCGCTGCCCGCTGTGCGACGTGAGCAAGGCGGAGTTTGCGGTGGTGGAGTTTTGAGGTTGCTGGATTGAACCGGTGATGCACCGTTTGAGTGCGGTGCTTGAACGCGGTACGTCAGGCGGTCTGGACGGCCCGGCGGGCGATGCCTGCCGGGCCGTTTGCTTTGCGGAAGAGGCGCTTCGCTGCACTCCTCCCGTCCGGCGGGGTTCGATATACGCTGCGCTCGCTGGCGAATTGGGACTCGCCCGATCCTCGCGGACCTTGTCCGCCGGCAGGATTGAAGCGATTATTTCGGCTTGGTCCTCTTCCCGTTTCAGGGGGTGGAATGACAGGTGCAAGGCCTGTCCACTATGGCCTCTGGCCACTGCTATAGCAAAACCGTAGCAAACTCAAAACCACTCAGACATATCCCCAGACCATCGCGCAACCGCATTGTTGCCGAGCACCGGTCCTTCCCAGATCGGCCATCTACGAACGTTGGTCCTTCTTGCATTCGCGCGGACGTTCGAATGCGGACTCCGCCCAGACAACGGACCTTCGTGCGCAGATCATGTCAGTCACGTCGTCAACCGAAGCGGATGTTGCGCAGGGCAACTTGCTATACCGCGAGAGGTGTAACACGAGAGGGGTATACACTAGGATATTGCACGTAATTAGCGTCATACTATATGACATGAGCCGAGTGCTGAACGACAAGCACGCCGGCGGTGCGTATAAAAATAAAATATCTTCATACGGCACGAATGTCAGCGGGGAGACGGAAATGGCAATGGAAAGCGCAGGTAAGCTCTATAAAGTGTACGTGCAGACGAAGGATCATCCTCACGTTCTGGAAATGATTGTCGCTGCCGAATCTAAGGATTCAGCCGGCGAAAAAGCTCTGAGTCATATCAAAGAGAGCAATCCGACAAAAGGTCGATCTCTTGAAGAGTCGCAAAAAAACTCCGTAGTACTTTTCGCAAAAATAACAGGAAAAAGCGGATGCTTGGTCACGAATAAGTTGCCAGTATCTGCCTTCCAGGGTATTTCTAAAAATATATAGAGAAGGTCAGAAGAAGTGAAATAGAAAAGCAGCTGAGGCTTAGCTCCTCTTTAGGGAGCACTGTTCGACGATATCGAGTTCGTCGTGCCCCCATCCATGAGGCCGCGATGCAAATTAAGCTGGTTCCTGCAGTGTCGTTGTTTTTAGGATCTTATTTCCCTCTTGCGCTGATCCTCGCCGTTCAAGATATGCCGAATGAAGAATGGAGCAAACCGCTTTGCAAATCTTTGCGATTTTGGCAACCATGTAATTTGCCGCACGTAGTGCATCCGTAAGCACTCGATGAGTACCGTCACGATTGACGTTGACGCGCGAGAGGCTTGGCTGCTAGCGAACGGGATCGATTT
>NZ_JBYSWU010000078.1:0-23073 GCF_058781505.1 Paraburkholderia sp. FW306-2-2C-D06C
AGCCCTTCACCACCATCAGGTTGGGCAGGGGACTTGCACCCCCAAGCTGTTGCGCATGCTCGGCGCACCGAAAAAAACCCTGTTCCGCGAGGGAACAGGGCCGGACAGGATGGAAGAGTCGTGCAGGCGCGTGGATGCTTGCCGACCGATACCCACCGCTAACTAACAATGCTGTTGCTACCTGAACTGCTACTCGAATTGCTACTGCATTGCAGCTCGGTCCTTCGTATTGCCGCACCTCGCCGCAATCCCCTGCTGTTTTCAGCGCATATGAATCGACTGCGCGCCGTTCCAATCGCTTCTACTTCCTGCTGCTTTCCTGCCCTGCCGCGTTCGACAACCGCGGCAAACTGCCATCAACGGTACGGTTCAAAACAACGCGGGGGAAGACCGCGTCGATGGGCTCAATGACTTGTCGCGCCATGGAAACCAGTTTATGCGAGTGAGCGCGAAAGCAATTGCGCGAAACGAGGGGAATTGGCGGCCCAGTTTGGCGAATCGCCGGAGGACGGCGATTTGGACCAAAGGGGACCTAAGTCATGGCCTGCGCTAACTGGCGGAGAAACCGCTGTAAAAAAACGACGGTGCGATCACCGCCGCTCGCGCCCTTATACGGTTTGGCTGCATGCGGGTGAACGGCGCCGAAGCGTCAAACCCGCTCAGCCCCGCCGCTCACCCCCGCGCGCCGAAAGCAGGAAAATCACCGTGCGCCCATCCGCTGAGACGCTGGGTTCAAGCTCGATAATCTGGCGTGCGCCGCGCGCGTCGACGGAAACTCAAGCAGAATGAATGTCTGATAAAGACTGGTATGCACTGGACTCCGCTATGACCTTTCGCGACACCTCGGCCATCGACAGTTGGCACGCCCACATCTATTTCGACGCAAGCAGCCGCGACGCCGCGTGGGTTTTTCGCGAGCAGATCGACGCGCGTTGGCACGGCAAGCTGCAATTGGGGCGCTTTCACGAGCGGCCGGTCGGGCCGCATCCGATGTGGTCGTATCAGCTTGCGTTCGGCCAGGAGCAGTTCGCCGAACTTGTCGGCTGGCTCACGCTGAATCACGGCGCGCTCGATATTTTTCTGCACCCGAACACAGGCGACGCACTGCGCGACCATCGCGACGCGGCAGTGTGGATCGGCCATTCGCACCAACTGGCGCTGGACGCCTTGACGTGACATGCGCGCGTGCGGCGCGCATTCACATCAGATGTTTGAATACGAACTGCACCAGCCGCGCGCGGCGACCTGCTTGTCGCCGAACAGCGTGCAGCCGCCATACGCGTCCGTCGCCTTACCCTGGAACAGCGAGCAGTTGCCGCATGTTTGTCCGGCGGTGTAGTCAGGGAATTTCGCCTTATCGACCTTGGAAGCGTCCTCTTTATAGCCGACGGCTTGCGCCTTCGGATCGGTTTCGCTGAGCTTGCCGGCTGTGTCGGCGAACGCTGCGCGGGACAGCACCAGCGATGAGCCGACGCCCACACTCAGCATCAGAAAGTTTCGGCGTGATGTTTTCATGATGGTCCGATAGAAAAATGGCAACAGATGCGCAAGCTCCAGGTGAGGCATCAACTCACCGTCGCGAAAGAGCGCCGTTACGCGTTTGCTGGCGCTAACTACTTCGCCGCCGCGGTTGCCAGCGCAGGTTCAGGCGTGCGTGCCGGAGCCGAAACTGGAGCCGGTTCCGGTTCGCCAGGCAGCGGCACGTTGCCCGACGTGGCCATCGCTCTCGGTTGCAGCAGCAAGGCGACCAGTCCGCTCCAGCCGGTTTGATGCGAAGCGCCTACGCCCCGCCCGTTGTCGCCGTGGAAATACTCGTGGAACAGCACGAGATCGCGCGAACGCGGGTCGGCCTGCAAGAGCGGATACGCGCCCATCACCGGCCGCTCGCCGTCCTTGTCCTTGAGAAACAGCGTGGTCGCGCGATGCGCCAGTTCGTCGGCAATCTCGCACAGCGAGAACTTCTGGCCTGAGCCGGTCGGATACTCGACGCGAAAATCGTCTCCGTAGTAGCGATGAAATTCGTACAACGATTCGATCAGCAGGTAGTTCACCGGCATCCACACCGGCCCGCGCCAGTTCGAGTTACCGCCGAACACGCGCGAATCCGATTCGGCCGGCAGGTATTTGACAGTGAAGCTCTCGCCATTGTGGCTAAACACGAACGGTTGATCGCGATGCACGCGCGACAGCGCCCGTACGCCGTGATCGGAGAGGAATTCGCTTTCGTCGAGCGCACGGCGCAGCAGTGCTTTCATCCGATGCCCGCGCAACACCGAGAGCAGCAGGCTGTTACCTTTGCCGGGTTCGTTCCAGCGCGATACCAGCTTCGCCAGATCGGGCCGATGCTCGAGGAACCAGACGAGCCGCTCGCGCAAACACGGCAAGCCGCCATGCAGACGCTCTTCGAGCACATGGACAGCGAACAGCGGAATCAGGCCGACTATCGAGCGCACCCTCATCGGTATGTTGCTGCCGTCGGGCAGGCGCAGCTTGTCATAGAAGAATTCGTCCTCGCCGTCCCATAGGCCGGTATCGCAACCGTCGTCGCAACTGACGGCTTGAGCGATATACAGGAAGTGCTCGAAAAACTTCACGCCGATATCGACGAATACATGGTTCGCATACGCGAGCTCGAGTGCAATGCGCATCAGGTCGAGCGCGTACGCGGCCATCCACGCGGTGCCGTCGGCCTGGTCAATGTGCCCGCCGGTCGGCAGCGGCGACGAGCGGTCGAAGATGCCGACATTGTCGAGGCCGAGAAAACCGCCCTGAAAAATATTGCGGTCGTCGGCGTCCTTACGGTTCACCCACCAGGAGAAATTCAGCAACAGCTTGTGAAATACGAGTTCGAGAAAGTCGCGATCCGCTTTGCCGGTCAGCGCGCGGTCGATTTCATAGATGCGCCACGCGGCCCATGCATGCACCGGCGGATTCGCATCGCCGAACGCCCATTCGTACGCGGGCAACTGGCCGTTCGGATGCTGATAGCGATCCTTCACGAGCAGCAGCAATTGACGCTTCGCAAACGCCGGATCGATCAGCGCGAACGCGGCTGCATGAAACGCCAGGTCCCACGACGCGTACCACGGGTATTCCCACTTGTCGGGCATCGACACAATGTCCGCGTTGCACAGATGCTGCCACTCCGAGTTGCGGCCGTGCTTGCGGCTCTCGGGCGGTTTGGGTTGCAGCGGATCGCCTTCGAGCCAGCGATGCACATCGAACTGGTAGTACTGCTTGGACCACAACATCCCCGCTAGCGCCTGACGCTGCACGAGGCGCGCATCGGGATCGTCGATTTCATGCTGCAGCGCGCTATAGAATTCGTCTGCCTCGGCGATGCGGTGAGCGAACACCGCGTCGGCGTCGAGCAACACGTCATCCGGGGACGATTGCGGACGCCAGCGCAGATACACCACCGCGCGGCCGTGCGGCGCGAATTCGAGCGGCGCGTGCGCGGCGGCCCTGGTGCCGGCATCGTGGCGCACCGCTTGCGTGTCGCCGTGCACGAGGTAATCGTTGAAGCCGTCTTTGAACGGGCCCGCGCCGTCCATGTTGTACAGGCGCTTGACGTTGGTGTCGTTCTCGCAGAAAAGCCATGTCAGCTGTGGCGCGTCCTTCGACCACGCCGTCACGACGATCGGCTCATGACCATGCTGACGGCCGACCAGATGCGCGTCTCCGTTGTGGTCTTCGCCCGCAACCAGCGAAGGCTTGTCCTTGTTTTCCTTCCACGACCACGAATTGCGCGCCCAGATCTGCGGCAGCACGTCGAGCGACGCCGCCTGGTCCGCGCGATTCTCGATCGTCACGCGCATCAGGATGTCGTCGGGCGCATGTTTCGCGTATTCGACCTGCACGTCGAAATAGCGTCCATCGTCGAACACGCCGGTATCGAGGATTTCGTACTCCGGCATATCGGCGCCGCGCCGCGCGTTTTCCTGAATCAGATCGTCGTAGGGAAAGGCAGCTTGCGGATACTTGTAGAGCATCCGCATATACGAATGCGTGGGCGTGCCGTCGAGGTAGAAATACAGCTCCTTCACGTCCTCGCCGTGATTGCCCTGCGCATTCGTGAGACCGAACAGACGTTCCTTCAGGATCGGATCCTTGCGGTTCCACAGCGCGAGCGAGACGCACCAGCTGAGCTTGTCGTCGCCGAAACCGGCGATGCCGTCTTCGCCCCAGCGATACGCGCGACTGCGCGCATGGTCGTGCGGGAAGTAGTCCCATGCGGCGCCGTTCGCGCTGTAATCCTCCCGCACCGTGCCCCACTGACGCTCACTGAGATAGGGCCCCCAGCGTTGCCAGTGGGCACAATCGGCCGAATGCAGGCGTGCACCTTCAGTAGTGTCGAGCAAATTGGCAGCGCGCAGCGGTGGCATGAATGCGTCCTTGCGTCGAGCTTGGCGGCAGGTCTCACATCGTAGCGCGGTTTAGGCAGCGATGGGCTCCAACCGGGCAAGCAGATTTTCGATGCGCAGCAACTCGCCCAGCGACCACGCCTGAAACGGCGTGCCGGCGGGTGTGTGCGGCGCGTCGCCGTCGGCGATTTCGCAGAGGTGGTCGAGGCCGGCGTGGTCGAGATGCGCGTACAGCGGGTCGAGAAAGCGCGCTTTGGCTTGAGCGCGGGCATCGGGCTTGGCCGCGTGAACCCGCAGCCACGCTTCGACAAACGGGCCGAGCAACCACGGCCAAACCGTACCTTGATGATAGGCGCCGTCGCGCTCCAACGGAGTACCGGCGTAGTGACCCCGATAGGCGGAATCGGACGGTGCGAGCGTTCTCAAACCCAGCGGCGTGAGCAGTTGCGCTTCGACCTGATCGACTACCGCGCGCGCCGCCGCGCCGTCGAGTAACGGAAACGGCAGGCCGCCTACCGCAAAGATCTGATTCGGCCGGATCGAACGATCGACAGCGCCTTTTACGTGGTCGACGTCGACGTTATCGACAAGCGCTTGCGTCGATGGATCGATAAAGCGTTCATGAAACGCTTGCAACGCTCGCTCGGCTGGCTGCCGCCATTGCGGATTCCACATTGCTGCAATGCGCAACGCGTTGATCCATAGCGCTTGCACTTCCACCGGTTTGCCGATGCGCGGCGTGACCACCCAGTCGCCGACCTGCGCGTCCATCCACGTCAGTTGCACGCCGGGCATGCCCGCACTCAGAAGACCGTCGTCAGAGGGCGCTTTGATCCCGAAACGCGTGCCGTTCGTATAGCCCGTGAGGATCGCTTCTACTGCCTGCTGCAAGCGCGTGCGCGTGGCGGCGGTGGCGTGACGGGTCGCCAGATAATCGTGCACTGCGATGACGAACCACAACGACGCATCGACGGAGTTGTATTCCGGCGTGTCGCCATAGTCGGGGAAGCGATTCGGCAGCATGCCTTCGGATAACGTGCTGGCCCATTCGCGCAAGATCGCTGCCGCGTCGTCGTAACGGCCCGATGCGATCAGCAAGCCGCGCATGGCGATGAACGTGTCGCGGCCCCAATCGGTGAACCACGGAAAGCCTGCGACGATCGTAAGGCCCTCGTTGCGCGTGACGATGTAGGCATCGGCGGAGCGCTGGAGACGGGAGCCCAGCGCGACGCGGCGTTGTTGTTCGATGGCGGTGAGTTCAGCGGCGCGGACCGCGGCCGGTTGTGTGCTTGCGGTCTGCGCCGCAGCCGCAGCCGCAGCCGTTGCGGATGCGGATGCGGATGCGGATGCGGATGCGGATGCGGATGCGGATGCGGATGCGCTCAGGATCATCACCGCTTCGCCATCGGCGAGATTGAAGCTGAATAAGCCAGGGGTCGCGAGATCCTCGCTGAAGTCGAGACCACGCTCGCGCTCGCGGACGTAGCAGAAGTTTCGATACCAGTCGGGTGCGTGCGTGTAGGCGCCGTTCGTTACGGCGTCAATGACGGGCAAGTCGCCGTAGGGTTGCCAACTGACGCGCGCTTGCTCGTCGCTCGTTTGCGCATTGAAGTTGAACGCGGGATTTTCATGGTGTAGCGCATGATAGTCGCGGCCGGAAAGCAACGGCCGCACCTTCAACGTGAACGCGCTCGATTGAACGGTCGCGTCGCCACCCTCCAGCCGCCAACGCAAAACCGTTTCGCACGTCGCCTTGCTGACGAAGACTTCGGCCGTCAACTGCGTTTGCGCATCGAGTTGAAAGTGCCACGTCGGCCACGGCTGTGTATCGAAATCCAACAAGCTCTCGGTGAGGTCCGGATAAATCACGTCCGGCACATAGCGCTGCATGCTCAACGGATAGCGCTTGCCGTTCGCTTCGAGCCACGCCTCGACACCGTTGACGAGCACGACGCGCCCGCCCGGGGCGCGCGTGGCGGTCAGCAGCAACGCGTGATAGCGGCGCGTGCGCGTCGTGCCGACGGTGCCCGATGCGAACCCGCCGAAGCCGTCCGCTTCGAGCCATTCGTCATCGAGACGCGTGATGTCAAAAGGCCTGTCGATGCGTGTCATGGATTTACCGTGCTATGCAAAGCCGCCGATTTTTCGTCAACGAGACACACGCGAGAACAAGCTATAGCTTTATGTCTCTTTACTTTTGTGTACTTTCGCCCGAGTACCCGCAGGCGCTTTCTTCTTCAATTTGATCTGGTTGTAATCAATAGCGGCACGGATGAGCTCTTTTAGAGCACGCTCATTAATCTTATCGCCCTCGAAAAAATCGATCGCTCGTCTCGCGTTGCCTTCGAGGCCCGCGTTAAAGAGCTTGTCCGGATCTGGGAGGCTCGCCCCGTGGGCAAAGGTAAGCTTCACCTTCCCTTTGTGAGCGTTGGCGACCGCGATCATCCCGTCGCGAGACCATACGGGGCTTCCCATCCACTTCCATTCCTCGATGATCTCCCGGTCGGCCGAGAGGATGCTCTTGCGGATGCTGGCGAACGTTTTGCCGCGCCAGTCGGTGAGTTCTGCGATCAGATGGTCAATACGTTCAGATGGATTCATTGGATCTCCATGCCTCGAATTCTGGTCCCGTTTCATGCGACCACAATAGTCATGCAGCGGCTGCATTATTCAATGAGACGCAAGCGGCAAAGGGCCGTAGACGGTCTGGCCGCTGCAATCGCTAGTATTCCCCAAAATGAAGGCACCGTTCCAGTCGTGAGTATCGCTATTCGCGGTTGACCCAACAATGTGGTGCGGGCAGGCATCGTTTCAAAGGCCTCCGCCGTAGGCAAACAAAAAACCTCAGGCCCCCGACAAAACCCCAGTCCTGGAAGCCCGCGTCCCAGTCACGCGTCCCAATGGCGCACCAGCCGTAACAAACCGAATAGCGCGCGGCCATTCCGGTCGCGCCCGCCGCGCAGGAGTTCGCAACGATGATCGCTTCGTACACACGCACGGTGAGAGCGCGCGGACAAAGCGATCGCGGTGAATCAAGCCGACGCCTCCAGCGCCAACAATTCCTCGACGGTCTGCCGGCGCCGGATCAGGCGCGGCTTGCCGTTCTCCAGCAATACTTCGGGTGCGAGCGGCCGGCTGTTGTAGTTCGATGACATCGACGCGCCGTATGCGCCCGCGTCGTGAAACACGACGAAGTCGCCCACTTCAGGCGCGGGCATAGACCGGCTCTCAACCACGCCGTCCGCTGCTTGCGTGAACACGTCGCCCGCTTCACACAACGGCCCGCCCACCGCGAACAATTCATGGGGCCGTTCGCTAAGCGCGCCGTTGCGCTTCACCACGCTCATCTCATGACGACTGCCGTAAAACGACGGCCGCATCAGATCATTGAACCCCTCATCGACCAATGCGAAATGCCGGTTCGGCCGCCGGTTCAACGCATGCACCTCGGCAACCAGCACGCCGGCTTCCGCAACCAGAAAGCGCCCCGGCTCGATTTCCAGCCGCACGCGATGCCCAACATGCGCTTCGATCTGCTCGCGCGCCGCGTCCCAAAGACTGAAATAATGTTCGACGTCGATGCGCGGTTCGCCTTCGCTATACGGCACGGACAAACCACCGCCTGCGGAAATTGCTTCGATATCGTGGCCCAAACCTTTGACCGCCGCGACCATCGAATCGCACACGCGCGACAGATGCACATAGTCGACGCCGGAGCCGATATGCATGTGCAGCCCGACCAGCTTCAAGCGATAACGACGCACGATTTCCAGCGCGAGCGCTACGTCATCGAACCAGATGCCGTGCTTGCTATGCTCGCCGCCGGTGTTGGTCTTGTTGCTGTGTCCGTGTCCGAAACCCGGGTTGATCCGCAGCCACACGCGATGAAGTGTTAAGGCAAATTTCTCTGGAAGGCGCCGGCTAGCGCTGCGTTTACCGTTGCGCTAAGCCAGCGCCGCTGGCTGATCTCAAAACTCGACCAACGCGAAATCTTCCTTGCCCACGTCGCACAACGGGCAACGCCAGTCGGCCGGAACATCCGCCCAGCGCGTGCCGGGCGCGATGCCCTCGTCGGGCAGGCCGGCGGCTTCGTCGTAAACCCAGCCGCAGATCACGCAGACCCACTGCTTGAAGTCATCCGCCGATGCCGCATTGTCTACCGCGGCATGGGGCGCATCGGCTGCTTGCAAAGCCGGCGTCTCATCGAGGCTCACAACCAGCGGCGCGGCGGTGCCTGCGCTGTTTTCAGCCAGTAGACGCGCCTGCAGGCTTTCCAACAGACGCTGCGCTTCTGCGTGCGTCAAATCGATCCAGTACGGGTCGCCGGCGCCGTCGTTCAGCCGCTCGGGAGAAAACTGGATTTCTACGGCTACACCCTTCTTGTACATGGCAATCGGAATTCGATGAAGCCGGCGGCCAGCGCCGGCGTAGGTCTGATTGATGCGTGCAGCGAAGGCTCGCGGAAGGATTAGACCAGCTGGTTCAGCAGGATAGCGGTGATCAGAGCTGCACCGCCGATGAGGCCCAGCAATTGCAGCAGTGTCAGCGATTTACGCGAAGCGGGAATTTGTTGGGCGATGGGGGATTTGGAAGCAGTCACTTGGCGTTCTTGATGACGGAAAAAGCGAAATGGTACACGGGGTGGGGACCGGCGCATGCCGATTTGCGCAAACCCGGGTGCATTTGTTCCATTATCGCTGCTCGTGCGGCTTGGATTCAGTAAGGGTTGGAGATGGAGTAATTCCCCCGGCGGCTCGCAGTTCATCGTCGCCGACGATTGTACGATCCTGCGCAGCGCCAAAAAAATTCGAATATCAGGTATTCGACACTGGGTTCCCGTGCCGCGAATCCCAAAACCGGATCACCGACGTATCGCCGGTGCCGACGCCTACTACCTGGTCCGGCGCGCCGCTCTCGCGCAGCAACGCACGCAACTCGTTGATGACAGGAAACACTTCATGATTCCAGTCCGCGCCCTGCTTATCGTGCGCGCGCTGCTCGGCTTCGACGATCTCGCGGTCTTCCTTGAAGATGCGTTCGGTGAACCACACCAGCAGCGGCCACGCGAGATTCAGCAGGCCCGGAATGCCCGGCTTGCGGATCGACAGCAAACCGAACGTGCGATTGGTGCGCTGCTCGCGATCGAGCGGCACATAAACGATCCATAGATCCATCACCAGCGTCTGATCGGACGTGCGGATTTGCAGCGTCTGATACGGATAGCCGGTGCGGATCGTCATCACGTCCTTGTCATCTTCGCCGCCGGTCTTGCGGCTCTGGCCGAACACGATCGCTTCGCCGATCGGCTGCTGCCCGGCCATGCGCGCAAACGTATAGTCGACTTCAACCCAGCCTTCGCCACGCCGGCGACCCACCGAACGCGCGCGCATCTGGCCCATTTGCCGGCGATGCAGGAACTGATGGTTCATGTCCATCAGGTTCTCATGCATGAACGAATAGTGGCAGTGCACCGCGCGGCCGAAACGGCGCGTCTTGTACTTCTTGTCCGACACCGAACCAAGAGACGGCAACGGACGCTCTTCAGCCAGAGCGGCATCGCCCGGAAACACGAAAATCAGACCCTCGACTTCGCGGCACGGATACGAACGCACGCCATTCGGCAAACGGTCGCGGCCCAGATACGGCACGTCGATGCACTTGCCGGAGCAGTCGTAGGTCCAGCCGTGATAGCCGCAGCGAATCGATTCGCCGTCCACCACGCCCTGATGCAACGGCACCTGACGATGCGCGCAGCGGTCCTCGAGCGCGAACACCTTCCCGGACTCCGTGCGCGCCAGCACGATCGGCTCACCCGCGAACGTCACACCATGCGTCTTGCCGCGCTTCACCTCGTTCGACCACGCCAGCGGATACCAGTAATCGGGGTGGATGCCGACGCGGCGCAGATCGCGCTCCGGCGCATCATTGACGGCATGGCTGGATGCCGGGGCATTCACTGCTGCATGGGCGGGGGGGTGCGCGGCTGCATGAACTGCCGTTGCATCGGCAGGCGCATCGACGGTGTCTTGTTCGAGCGGGGGAACAGCATGCATAGGTCGAGCCTCCGTGCAGGAGCGGGAAGAAGGTCGCCGCCCTGAAGAGAGGTTGGCATCGTCGCACAGTCTACTCGAACCGGCAGCGGGTTGGGCCTGCTGACTGCCCTTAGGCGCCGTTCGCCGCCGCCCATTGCCGTCATTGCTCGACACTGCCGCTGCACGTGAATCGACGCACGCTATCTGCCGCTAACTTTCGTCGCGCGCCACCAGGCCGGAGCGGCGTTGCACGCCCCACGAACGTCCGCCGCGCAGGAAATGCAGCCAACCGAGCAGTGCGCCGACATGGCGGACCAGCTGGAACGTGAACGGCTCGGCGATTGCCGCGAGGACAGCCATCCACAAACTCGAGCCGGTGCGCTCGCCGGTCCAGCGGCGGTACAGATGGATGCACCATAGATAAAACGCGAGATCGATCGCGGTTTTCAGACCGATCACGCTGAAAATCGATACGACGATCGCGCCATGCCCGCCGAATCCAAACGCGAGCAGCAGCGCAAAGGCGGTCAAGCCGTAGATCGGCTGCATCGTGTCGATCGCCTTGACCGGCAGCATCAGCATGCCGAGCGTGCCGTAGCGCGGATTGCCGGTCATGTCGCGATTCCAGTACTGCGTTTGCAGGAAGCCCGCGAACCAGCGGCGGCGCTGCCGCAGAAAACTGCGGAGATTGCCGGGCGCATCGGTATGCGCGTGTGCGCCGCCGACCACGCGCACGTCCCAGTTCAGTCCGTGATCGACCGAATAGCGGCGCAGCCGATGAATCAGTTCGTAGTCTTCCACCAGACACTGCGGATCGAAGCCGCCCACGTCGATCAGCGCAGCACGCCTGAACGACGCGAACGCGCCGGAAATCAGCAGAAGACTGTCGGCGCGCATCCACGCAAAACGGGCGATGAAGTTGCGCATGTACTCGTAGGACTGGAACCACTGGAATACGCGGCCCGACACCGACTTGCCGCAGACCGGCGTCAGAATGCCCGCCGCCGCGACCAGCTTCGGTTCGCTCGCGAAGGCGGCACGCATCGCATAGGTGGCGTCGTCGTCGAGCAGCGTGTCGGCGTCGACGGTCATCACCGTGTCGGTCGTCATGACCGTGATCGCGGCGTTCAGTGCGCGCGCCTTGCCGGCGTGCGGCACGCGCAGCCAGTAGAGATTCGGGTAAAGCGAACTCGGCGCGCTCAGCACGCCTTCGGCTGCGGCAGTCAGCCCGAAGCGTTCGGTGAGCAGCGCGCGGGTGTTGTCGGTGGAACCGTCGTCGGCGATTACGATTTGCGCCGGACCATACGTCTGCCGCAACAGCGCGGCGAGCGTCACCGGCAACACTGCGGCCTCGTTATGCGACGCGACGATCACGCCCATGCCCGGCAAATCGCGCTGGTCGTAGTCGGGTTCGAGCGGCGGCGTGGGGCGCATCAGCGGCAGCGTTTTCAGCGTGACGAACGCGAGCAGCAAGGTGTCGTACACCACGTACGCAATGCCGGTCGACCATGCCACCACACCTTGCAGAAAGAACGCACGCGCGAACAACAGCAGCCACAACACGACGACGCTGACATGAATCAGCGAGCTGGACAGCGTGGCGGGACGCGGCAGAATGCGTGGCGATGCGAGGGCGAGCGCCTGTTCCAGAGTTTTCTTCAAAATAACGGCTGAGTCCGTCGAGAGTGTGGTTAAAGGACTGGGCAAATAGGCCGCGGCGCTTACGGCACCATGCGCTTGAGAACCGGCTTGCGATCGATCCATTGGTGTTTCAACGCGCCGCCGATATGCATCGCCAGCAACGCATACAGCGCGTAGCCGAGCCACGTATGCAGCGCGCCGAAGCGGTCGTGCAGGGTTTCCTTGAGCGCCGGATCGAGACTCGTCACGTAGCCGATCCGCGGCCACGGAAACAGGTTGAACAGCCGCATGGGATGCGTCGCCGCGTCTTTCCAGGCCGAATCGTGCAGCCAGCCGGACAGCGGCAACGCGATCATCAGCAGATACAACAGGAAATGTGCGACGTGCGCGGCCATTTTTTCCCACGACGGAAAATCGCGCGGCAGCGGCGGCGGCTTATGCGAGATGCGCCACAAGATGCGCATGAGTGCGAGGCCAAGCACCGTGATGCCGATCGACTTGTGGGTATCGACCACCGGACGCACCCAGGCGTCGGGTAATGAATCCGCGCTCAGGCCAAGCACGACGTTGCCGATCATCAGCAGCGCGACCAGCCAGTGCAGCAGCATCGCCGTGCGGGTGTAACGCGACGACAGCGGCGTGCCGGACGAATCGGTCAGGGTGTCGGCTTGGGTGTTCATCAATGGTTCCGTCCGCAAGAAAGCGCCTCTGCGAAAGCTGTTTGAAATACGGCCATGCCGGCGCATGTTTGACTGCGCCGCCGGCATAAGGCAAACGCTCAAGTGTGCCGTTTTATTCCGCCAAACGCTTAAATACGTATTTCAGATTATTTCGCCGGCACGCGGTGCGTCAGGCCGGCGCCGTTCAGCGCCGCGGATACCCGTTCACGCAAAGTCGGCAGCATCTCCGCCTCGAACCACGGATTGCGCTTGAACCACGCGATATTGCGCGGCGATGGATGCGGCAGCGGCATGACGCTGGGGCCATAGTCGCGCCAACGCAGCAGCGTATCGGTTGACGTCGGGCCGAACCCATCGCCGAGACCGAAGCGTTGCGCGTACACGCGCGGATCTCGCGCAGCAGCGTGTTCAGTGAAGCAGGTTTCTTGATGGTCATGCAATGACGCAGCAGATCAGGACTCGGTTTCCGGTGGATAAATCAACGTGCCGCCGGGTTGCGCTTGCGCGCCCGGCGTTATGGTCGCGGCGTTGGTGTGCTGCATATCCATGATGTGCAGCACGGTCTCGCCGCGCAGCAGCAAATAGTCGGCGATGATACGCCGGTGGCAACGCCACCATACCGCTTCCGAACACATGATCGCGCAACGGCGGCGGTGGCCGACGTCGAGCAGGCGTGCGAGGCCTTCCTGAAATGCGGCCGTCATCGCGTAGTCGGCGTAGCTGCGAAATGCGGGATGCGTCCAGTAACCGTTCGGCGACGGCGCATCGCCTTTGCGATGGCTGCGGCGGCCACCCAGTTCGCTCAGGTGAAGGTAGTCGATGTGCGCGGGAGCGAGCGAGCCCGGCAATGTCTCCTGATTGAACTGCGGATTGGTGCGCGAGCGTGGAATGCTGCGCACATCCACCAGCGTTTCGATCTCCGATGCTTCGAGCAAATCGATGAACTCGCGCAGCGAATGCGTGGAATGACCGATCGTGAAAAACGGACGTGTCATTGCAGGTTCACCCGGGCGTTGGCGGCGACGCTGTACGTTTACTCCGTGCGCGGCGCATCCTGAGGCAGAAGGATGGACTCTGCACCGGTCGCGGAACGGGTTGAAGCGACAACCCCCGCCGCCAGCAGGCACACGGCCGCCCGGGAGCCGATAAGCATGGACGAACGCATGCTTTCGATTGCTTTCATGTCTACCCCTCTTGTTCACGGATTCGGGTTGAACAGGCGCGAATCGAATTTGACCATTTGCAAAATCAACCGTTCCGAGGTGAATGAACCGCGTCACATATCGGTGAAAATATCGGGTGGTTCCAGCCTCGATAACGAACCGCCACTTGATTCAATACGCATACATACCAGCTCATTCTTCCCCTGGTTACATGACCATGTACGCGGATAACAGTTGGCAAAGCGGTTGAAGGCAATTATTTGCCGTGACATCGGCGTCACCTTAGGTCAAGATTTGTGCCGGGGCCGTGGCAAATAACTTCGACAGGTTGGTAAATTGGGGCGCACCAATGCGCGCGCCACACAATCCAGATGATGCTGCGTGAAGCATCAACAGTTTCAACGCCGGAACCTTGCCCGAGAAACCCGGTAAATCCTTTATTTATTCTGGAAGTAATGGACGCAACGAGAATACCTCCGCGGGGCGCCCGCACATTGGTGCCGATCCGCCTATTCCTTGCCCAGGTGTTCGCGCCTGCCTTGCGAAACCTGCAATACGTGAGCCGCCGGATGCGCCCCTTCTCGATCATTGCGATCGTCGGCTTTCCGCTCTATTACTATATCTGGAACGATCTCTTTCCCCAGCCTTACGAAAACCTGCCGCTGCGGCTGGTCGGCTCCGCGCTGTTTATTCCCATTGTATTTTCCGACCGCTGGCCGTCGTGGGCGAAAAAGCTCCTGCCGTACTACTGGTACGCGACAATCTTTTACTCACTGCCGTTCTTTTTCACGTTCATGCTGTTGAAAAACAATGGCTCAACCGTCTGGGTCGAAAGCGCGCTGATTGCTGCTTTCGTCATGGTGTTGCTGCTCGACTGGCTCATGCTGCTGCTCAATTTCCTGATCGGCATTGCTCTCGCGTACCTCGCCTATTGGGCAACAACCGACGCTGTCAGCGTGAATACGTCGTATCTTGTCCATCTGGCGATTTTTTCGTTTGCGATAGCGATCGGCGTCATCGCCAACTATGACACGGAACGTATCCGGGTCGAGCAGGAACGGGCAATGCTGGCAACCGCCGGTAGCATTGCCCACGAACTGCGTACCCCGCTACTCGCCATCCGCGCCGGCGCCGCGGGCCTCGGAAGCTACCTGCCCTTGCTACTCGAAACGTACCGCATCGCTCAAGACAGCGGGCTACGTGTTCCCAAGATCCGCGCCGCCCACCTTCATTCCATGGACGGCGTACTCTCCCGCATCGAGCAGGAGGCTGTTCATTCCAATACCATTATCGACATGCTGCTCGCGAACGCACGGTTCACCGACGGGCATTCCCAACAGGTCACACATTGCTCGATCAGGCAATGTGTGGAGACCGCGCTCAACCGCTATCCATTTCGCGGAGGAGAGCAGCAACGGGTGCTCGCGGATCTCATCAATGACTTCACGTTCGAAGGCTCGGGCATGCTGGTGGTCCATGTGCTCTTCAATCTGCTAAAAAATGCGTTCCGCGGAATGGCAGATGTCGACAGCGCCCTGATCTCGATCCGGCTTGCGCCTGGACCACGCGCGAACCAGCTCCTCTTTCGCGATACCGGCGTCGGCATCGCGTCCCATGTACTTCCCCACATCTTCACGCGCTTCTATACGTCGTCGGCCGAAGCGGATGACGCCTCCGTCGGCACCGGCATCGGCCTCGCATTCTGTCGTGACGTCATGCGCGTGATGGGCGGCTCCATCGACTGTACGTCTATCGAGTCCATGTATACCGAGTTTGTGTTGACCTTTCCCAGGCCATGATGATGGATACGATCAAACCATTCTATTTTCCGACAACGGTCACGTTCGTCGACGACAGCCCGGCATTCCTGTCGAATCTGTGCCTGCAACTCGAACCGAGCCTTGCCTTCCGGCTCTTCAGCTCGTCAAGGGAAGCCCTGCGGTTCGTGAATGAACGCCCTCGTCCCGGTGCACCTGAGGAACAAATCTTCGCTCCATACCGGGACCGAACCGATGAGGACGAGGCTCAGCAGGTCATCGCGATGAGCGTCGACACCGTCCGCAATCAGGTGTTCGACAACGACCGGTTTCAGGCAGCATCGGTTGTCGTCGTGGATTACGACATGCCAGGGCTGAATGGTCTTGAATTCTGCCGCCGCATTACTGACCCTGCTGTACGCAAGATTATGCTGACCGGAAAGGCGAACGAGCACATCGCGGTGGAGAGCTTCAACGAAGGCATCATTCATCGCTTCATTCGCAAGCAGGACGCATCGGCCATCAGTGCTTTAAATCGCGCGGTGCGCGACATGCAGCATGCCTACTTCGATAACAGGTGTCAGTCCATCCTCGACACGCTGGTGACATCGGAATATACGTTTTTGCGTGACGAAGCGCTGGTCGCGCGGGTAAGAGAACTCTTTGATTCGCTCGATATTGTTGAACATTACCTTTCATACTCGCCAAACGGGCTACTCATGCTCGACAGTACCGGCAAGTCCTATCTGCTGATTGTCCACGCGAACGAAACGCTGCGGGGTCTGCGGGAGATAGCCAGCGTACAAGGCGCACCAGTGGGCTTTTTCGATGCACTGGACAGCGGCGGGAGTTTGCCGTACTTCTGGCAAACCAGCGGGTACTTCCCTGCGGACGGCATCGCGTGGGAGAGCTATATGCACCCGGCAACACAGTTTACAGGGCAACAGACTTACGTTTATGCCGTGATTCCCAACCCGCCCGGGCTTGATCTGAGCCACGTGCTGAGTTACGACCGCTACCTTGAGTGGCTGGACCGCGACATACAGAAGACATGGAGTTCACTCATGTGAACTCCATGTCATGCCGCTATCAGACCGCTAACGCACTGTCTGCCGTACTTTGCTCGTGGCTGTGTCTGCGGGACGACAGCCGGTCCCCGAGGCGCCGGGTGGAGGGCCATCTGTCAAGCTCAACCTCGCCGCGAATGTCACGACAGACGCTCACAATCCTTTCGATCTGGGCGTCGGTCAACGCAGCGTGGATCGACAACCGGATCAGCGCACGATTGCGCGCCGTCGCCGGTGCACAAAACACGGAACCGAAAACGCCCCGTGACTCCAATGCATCGCGTAACACGATCGTGCGCTGTTCCGTACCCGCTTCGAGCGCGATGATCTGGCTCTCACCGGCATTCAGGTTATACCCAAGCTCCCTCAACCGCTCCCGCAGCCAGGCGGCATTCGACGCAAGTCTCGTGCGCCGTCGGCCGGCACATTCGATCACCGACAGCGTCGCGTCCAGCCCACTGATCTCATGAGGCAACAGCGTGGAACTGAAGATCGCAGGATTCGACTCGAACTTGAAGTACTCCTGGAAACTGGCTGGGCAGGTGATGAAGCCGGCCCGGCCGACAAAAGCCTTCGCAAGACTTGCTGTGCGGAACGCGACACGAGACTCAAGTCCAAGTTCGACAACAAGTCCTGCTCCACGCGGACCGTGCGTGCCGAGCGAATGCGACTCGTCGACCACGAACACGCACTCATGCCTTTCGCACACATCTGCGAACGTGACAAGCGGGCATACGCTACCGTTCGTGCTGTAGACGGAGTCGGCCAGCACGACCCCTTGCCCATACCGCGCGATCTGCTGCTCGAGATGCGCCGTGTCGTTGTGCCTGAACGGTATCGGGATCGCGCCCGCACTGCGGATACCCTCCCACAACGACATGTGCGCCATCATGTCCACGTAGACGGGCGTTCGTGCCGAAGCGATCGACTGGATCAGCCCGATATTCGCCGTATAGCCGGACTGACATAGCACCCCTGCCTCTGCGCGCATGAACGTCGACAGCCGGTTTTCGAACTTCAACTGCGGGCAATCACCGTGCAGGAAGATGCCCGACATCAACAGTCCGTTGCCGTCCGAACGCAATGTTCGGCCCATACTGCGAATGATGGCGGGGTGGCGCGCGATCGCGAGATAGTCGTTGCTCGACAGATGCAGCGCATCCGGTCCCGGGATGCGACCGCGCATGATGTGCCCGCCTCCCCACGTATCCGTCACCCGCTCCCGGTAATATTGCTCGACGCGCGACGCCACAAAGGCAGGAAGCGATGGTGACGTATGGTTTTTTTTCAAGCGGTCAAAAACGGCTTTCATTTCGGCTCCTTAAGGTTTGCTGCTGCCCGTAGCGGACAGCAGGCCCATAGTGAGCCAGTCGTTTTTTCCCCGTGCGGCCTGTCACCGACGCATCTGCCTGCAGTTCAGCCGCTACCCCTGTGGATCGACGAAACTGTGCTGCGAAGGCAATCCTCGCGCGTGCAGGCAACGGCGCCTATGAGCGTCTCTGAAATTTGAACCATTGACCTAATGGTGGAAGCTTGACGCCCGGAGTCACCGACCTTTCCGCACGTGGTCAATGGCTCCGCCGTGTTCAGGCAGCGGACACGAACGGCCGCTTCGGAGATGTTCCGATGTCCGATGAGGGTCGGTCTATGCCGATCGCATCAAACTCTGTTCGGCCAGTTGCAGACCTTCGACGTGTCGATCAAAATCGACGACAATGTTCCCAAGGAACGATTGCGAGTCGTGCTCCGTCGTCGGAGACGCCGCTGAACCTAAAAGGCAACATGAGACGACTGTTCTCCGCTGCGCTCGCAGCCGCCTCTTTCGCGACTTGCGTTCATGCGCAAAGCAACGCGTCCGGCCCGCTCGGCACGCCCTCGGGCAAACTGCAATTCGTGCGCGTCGACCACGATTTTGCGGCTATGCTCGACAAGGAAATTTTCGATCGGTTTGGCGCGAGCACGCTCACGCATTTCGATGACATGGGCAACGAAAATGACACTGTTGACCGCACGCTCGTGCAGACCGAGTCCGGCCCGGTGCTGTACGACCTTCGCCACCGTCCTCCACTTGTGCAGCGCTGTGGCACGCGCATGACGGTCAAGCGCGTGTTCTGGCAAGGCGATGAGGTCGTGATGCAAGGCTCGCAAGGCTGGTTTCGATTCAAGCGCGGCGCGCTAACGAAGCTGCAGTCGTCTACGACGACGTACCACTGACTACGCGCACGCCCAACACACGCTCGCCCGCAATGACATACAGCGCCTCGCCGCGCACGCCATTGCCGGTCTCCAAGTCGCCTCAGTCTGTTGCGGGTCGAGCTGAACCCGTCGTCGTGGGACAGGGTTCGGCCAACAAGCGACATTCGACAAAAGCATCCGAATTGATGACAATCCTCGATTAAATGGGCCCGTCGCTCAGATTTCCTTCTGTGTATAGTCAACGTCGTACGCACGAACAACAATGAACCTCCATCGCTTTCTTTGCTTCGGCCGTAATGACGAGAGCGGCAACGCTGCGATCGTAGTCGAGGACTCACACTTGGTTGAATCGGAACGGCTGAAGTTTGCCCAGCAGCAAGATGCAAACGCTACGGTGTTTGTAGAAACCGATGCTGTTGGCGTGCGGCTCGATTATTACTATCCGCACACGCGCAGCCCCCTTTGCCTGCATGCGACGCTTGCAGCGAGCGCGGTTTTCTTTGAGCGCTACCCAGACAGCGGGCGGATTCAGTTCGTTACAAGCATGCATCGGCAGAGTCTGGAGGTCGATCGGTTTGACCAAGGCATTTTCATCGGCGTGAGGCCGCAATCGTGTCCAGCATTGAGCACTGACGCCACGGAAACAGCCCGTTTACTTCGCGTCGAACCGACGGCTCTGATCGGCATCCCTAGACTCGCATCGGTTGGGAGCACAAAGCTGCTGGTACAGATGGCGGGGCAATCCGCGCTTGATGCGTTGCGCCCCGATCTCACGGCCATTTCTAACTGGAGCCGCAAACATGGCATTTCGGGCGTATATGCATATTGTCACCTTCATGACGATATTTATGCGGGGCGCAATTTCAATCACTTAGAGTCGCATCTAGAAGATGCCGCAACCGGGGTGGCGGCCGGCGCACTTGCCTTAGTACTTGAACAGAGCATTACGCTGTTGCAGGGCGACGCGCTCGGACGGCCGTGTTCGCTCTTGGCCCGTTATGTGGACGGGGCGGTACAAGTTGGTGGGCGAGCGACTAGGAGCGCGGTCTGACCCGTCCCACGGCGCCGGCGCACAAGCCATTCCAACTGCAGCAGTGTTGGTGAATGGCCGGTTCGGGGAGCGATGTCTGTCGCTTGTGGGTCGCGTGCTGCCGATCGTCAGCAGGCAATGACCGGCCAGTTTCGGACGTTCGACGTCGTGGCATGAATCGTTGACAATGACGGGCGCGGAACGATACCAAACAGGCGATCACACTCGGAGGAACCGATGGAGGAGGAATTTAAGTCGGTGTTTATCGATGTCGTATGGAAACACGACTTCGAAATGGAGCCGATCCGATTACTCTCGCAGCTTGACGGCGAGCGTTACGAACTACGCAAGCTCGAGATCTTTCGCGACGGCCGCGTCGGGTATGCCGACCATCAGAACTCGGTGATGGGAACTCAGCTTGGAACAATACCGGTACCATCGTTGGCCGAGATAAATGCGGATACGCAGTTTGAAGCTCGCTATGTTGAGCCAGCGTTGTTCGGCAGTCTGTGGTCACACCACGTTTCTATTCCTCAAGGCTAAGACAGAGTTCGGCCTCGACGGGTCGTCAAGGACGGCCCGTCGAGGCCAAGTTGATTGGATGCGCCGTCCGCTACCTTTTCAATAGGGCCACGTAGTAGTCGGTGATGTTGTCCTCCGTCCCCTTTGTGATCCGATTGAATACTCGTCCCCATGGCCAGAAGCTGGAACGTGAGGTGGTTCGCAGACCCGGGAATCGGCTTCCGCCAAGGGTGACCATACCCCATTCGCCACCATGATTGCGGCGATACACCTCTCCGAGGTAACTTCCGTAGGCTTTCGCAAATGACATGACTTGTTCGTCCGTTGGCTTGGGACTCGTGCTGACGTAGGATGAACTCATTTGCGCCAAGGCCTTTTCGACATTTGCAATACTCGCGTCCGACCAGTCGAGTTTTATTCCAAACTGTTTCATGGAGAAGTCGACAGCGTCTAGCGAGTAGGCTTCCGCAATTTTTTGGATTTTTGGATCAGGAGAAAAGGACTGGTCGGATGGTGTTTCTGCCAACGCAGCTCCACCGCTAACGCAAGCCATCAGGGCGATCAGCGCTAACAGGAAGCGCTTTACGATTGTTTTCAAGAGGATTCTCACTCTAAGATATCTCCGAATCGCTGCAGCGACTCAGAGTGTTGAATTCTCGCCCCGACCGATCTTATGCGTTGGAGCAGCATATCAGCTACGTGAACGGCAGCTTTCGGCAAATCTGAAGGTCCGCTTCACGCCCTGAGTCAGTCCGTCAAGCATTTCGAGGGGGAAGCGCGAGGCTTCCAAGGAGAGGCGAGCCCCGCTTCCTCAATGCATTCAGATAGACGCTTTCGTCGTGCATCGGCCGGAAGCGCCGCGTGCAGCGGGCGGATCACTAAAGAATTTCCACTGTTTGCCGATATGAAAATCGAGCGTCCTTTCATTGAAGCCGAAACTCATGACCCTGCGATTCAAATCATGGCCGCTGGCGTTCGCCTTGAGTTCAGCGTGTGCCGGTATCGTGGCATGCCTGAACCTGGTACTCGACAGTTCGGAATATCCGAAGCCACCCTGGTTGATCTATTTACATGTGGCTTGCGCATTCGTCGGCGCGCTTGCCATCACTCGTTTCATCCAGGGCATTCCCGCCGCACTGCAGGGGCCGAGTTCGCGATCTACCGTCGCACAAGGTGTCGTCGCCCACAACAGGGTGGCCGTCGTGAACATCGTCGTGCCAGGGAAGAGTGCATTTTTCTCGACGGTCCGGTGCGTCATGATTCTCTGCTTTGTGCTGTGCCTCATGGCACAGTTTGTTCAAGTCGGCAAGCTTGCGGATGACACGAGCGGTTCGCCTATCAGTCGCGGCCCGCAGCTGCGGAAGCTAAGTACATGACGCCGGTCGGTAAGCGGCGTCACGAGCCATCGGCGACAGCAAAGGCTCCAGAAGAAGTGAATAATGTGCGCCGTCGGTCGGCGCCCGAGATGCTCGTCGTCTCCCTTCTCGCGCTCGGCATCGCGTCGATCTGCCTCGGACTTTACAGCCTGATTCAAGCATTCGACGTTTTCGATCTTCCGACCGCGTTCAAGATCTGGTTCTCGCGCGCCCTCGTCGCGATGGGGGTCGGCGTGATCGCCCTGCATATCGGCGGAAAGCGCGCCGAGGCGCTCTAGGGCGCGGTCGTGGGACGCAGTGCGGCCAGAAGCGGACACTCGATTTGAATCAGTGAATCGTTGACCTCCTTCCGGTTAAAGCGGTTTTGGCAAACTCACTTTAACCCCGTCGCCCGTCAGGGCGGCGGTGGGAGGCCCGCTAGATGATTTTCAATCTGGCGATTGAGCATGATGCGGGGTATACGTGATCAGATTCGGCGATGTTTTCGGCATCAAACGGCGGAATTCCGCCATGAATGAAAAGCACTTGGCCCTCTACATGGGGTACGCGTTCAGTCACGGGATCAATGTTCAGCACCTTCTCGCACCGGGCGAGCTAACGGTTCCGTACGTTGTTTACTGGGATAACGAGACGCCCACACCGGTCCCCTATCCCGCAGCGACTCAGCACGAAGCCGTTGCAAATGCGCGATCTGCACGAGAACAGGCTGTCGGCGGCTCCGGATGGTCGTCCGGTCGCGAAGGGACGATCACTCAGAACGACGGCACAAAATTGGACATTTTGTTGATCGAGGGTTGGGTACCAGGACTTGATGTACCACTCGAAATGTTCGTGTATTGCAGGACGCAACCGTTCAGGCTGATCCACGGATTCATGTGGAAAGAACATGCGCAAGCGCGAAAAGAAGGTCATTCCTTTATGGCCGACTTCAAGCGCGGCATCCTGATGCAGCCATTCGGCCAGCGATGTATGGAGGACATTGAAAACGCGGAGCGCGTCCAGTTCGCACGGTGATAGTCGCCCGCGACTCGAGCACTTACGCCGGGTACTCGGATCGGAAGCGATCGAATTGACCAGGCATCGCAGCAGCGTCGATGGCAACAGATGAATGGCCGCTTTGTAGAAGAACAAATGTCCCCTTGGGGTCGAGTCCGGAAACTGACTTCGTGCGGAAGCGCATCGTTCGATGCCCGTCATCCATGGAGCTGCACCGATAAACGCAAGGGCCGAATTCCGGTTCCGGTC